>JAEUJH010000640.1 GCA_016794825.1 Gemmatimonadota bacterium | reverse complement strand
CGACGCGGGGACCGATTGGTTCGACGTCCGGCGGGTGGCCGACGGCGTCTTTGCCCTGATCGAGGCGAACCAGTTCCAGGAGGCGATCTCCTACCTGATCGTCGGCGCGGAGCGGGCGTTGCTGTTCGACACCGGCATCGGGGTGGTCCCGATCCGCCCGGTGGTGGAACGCCTCACCGACCGCCCGGTGCTGGTCCTCAATTCGCATACCCACTACGACCATGTTGGCGGCAACGCCGAGTTCGATTCCGTGCTGGCCCTGGACACCCCGTACACCAGAGCCAACATGGCCGGTTTTCCGCATCAGGAACTGGCGGGCGAAGTGGCACCGGGGGCGTTCTGTCACGGCGCCCCGACCGGCGCCGACACGGCCGGCTTCCGGACCCGCCCGTGGACCCGGTCCCGGACCATCGGTGAGGGCGAGAAGATCGATCTCGGCGGGCGGACCCTCGAGGTCCTTCACGTGCCAGGGCACACGCCGGACGCGGTGGCTCTGCTCGATCGCGCCGCGGGCCTGCTCTGGACCGGCGACTCCTACTACGACGCGACCATCTGGCTCTACGTGCCGGAGACGGACCTGGACCAATACCAGCGGTCGATGGCGCGACTCGCGGCGCTGGCGCCCGCGGTGACGCGGCTGTTACCCGCTCACAATACCGCAGTGGCGGACCCCGGTCAGCTCGCCAAGGTGGTGGCGGCGGTCGAGCGGGTCCGCGCGGGTGCCGAGACCGGACAGGCCGAAACCGGGAACCGGGTCGTCTTTTCGTTCGACGGCTTCAAGATCCTCACCTCTCGACCGCTGCTGGCCGGCACCAAGGGCAATCAGACCCGCGGTGGATCCGGCTTGACGACCTGGCCCTGACGGGCCACGAGATGCAACTGCTCACCGAGATGGGCCGGTCCGGCGCCTTCCTCCTCCAGGGGTTGGTGGCCATTCTGATGGCCCTCAGCATCAGCGCGGTCTGGGTCGCGTTCCGGCGGCGGGCGATGGCCTACTGGGCGGCCGCGTGGTGGGTGCTGGCTGGCGCCGTCGTCATGAGCGCGATGGCCTCCACCGACGGGCGGCCCGGCAAGCTGGTGCAGAGTCTGGTCGGCCTGGGTCTGTGGCTGGCGGTGGCGCCGATGGTTCACGGCGCCGCGGCCGCGGCGGCCGGTCGGGCACCGACCCCTCGCGTGCTGGTCGGGCGGGCCGTGGTGGTCGCGATCGTGGGGCTGGCCTCGGCCCTGTTGCTGCTGCCGCTCCTGATCCGGGTGCTTCCGGCCGATCGGATGGCGCTCGGTACCGTCCTCGCGACCCACGGGCCGGTCATTCTGGCGCTGTTGACCGCGGCCGTACTCGTCGCGCGGATCGCCGGGGCGAGTCCTCGGTTGTCGGGCCTCCGGGTCGTGGTGGTCGCGATCGTCCTCCTGGCCGGTCGCAGCACCTTGTGGGTGGCGCCCCGGGCGATCGGCGCGGACGGGGCCACGCGGGATCTCCTGGTGACGGTCGCGTCGGTTCTCCAACTGGTCACGATCGTGGTGCTGGGGATCGCCACCCTGTTCGTGGTGCTGGCGGAGGAACGGGCCGCCGCGCTGGAGCGGGAGCGTCAGTGGAACCGGGTCGAGCGAATGGATGCTCTCGGCCAGATGGCGGGTGGCGTGGCCCACGACTTTGCCAACGTCCTGATGGCGGTGGAGGCCGGGCTCGACCTGGCCCGGCAGGACGCGACGGCGCCGCCGCGCCTGGCCGAAGACCTCGGCGAGGTGCAGCGCGCGTCGGCGCGGGGGCGGGCCCTGGTGACCCAGCTCCTGACGTTTGCTCGCCGGGAACAGGGGACCTTCGAGGTCGTCGACGTCGGCGGGGTGCTGGTCGGGCTGCGGCGGATGCTGGTCAACCTGCTCCGGCCCAGGCACGATCTGGACTTCGTGGCCCCCGAGCAGCCGATCCGGGTCCGATTGGACGTGCCCCGTTTCGAACAGGCGGTCATCAACCTGGTGACCAACGCCCGCGACGCGATGGCGAACGGAGGGATGGTCACCCTGACGCTCGAGCGTCGGTCGGTGCCGACTCCGCGCCGGATCGGAGAGGTCGAGCTGCCGGGCGGCTCGTACGCGGTGATCTCGATCGAGGACACCGGGATCGGGATCCCCGCGGGCGACCTGGCCCGGATCTTCGAGCCGTTCTTCAGCACCAAACCGACCGGAACCGGCCTCGGGCTGGCCAACGTGGCCGCGGGGGCGCGGGCGGCCGGCGGCGCGGTGACGGCCACCAGCGAAGTGGGTCGAGGGACCCGGGTCGAACTCTGGTATCCGATCGCGCCGGGCGCCGCCGGTTGACGCCGCGACCAAGAGGCCGGTAGCTTCGGTTCGTGACCGTCGCGCCGCCTCCAGCCCTCTCCTTCCTCCAGCAGCCGAAGCGGATTTCGTACGCCTTCATGGCGATCGGGCTCGTCCTGGTCGGCTGGCTCCATCT
>JAEUJH010000592.1 GCA_016794825.1 Gemmatimonadota bacterium | reverse complement strand
TCGAGCGCCAGCGACTTGACCGGGGTGGCGGCCTGCCTGGCCCAGCGGACGAAGGCGTCGCGGCCGGGGTCGGATTGGGCCAGGGCGGGGGTGGCGCCGAGCAGGCCGAGGAGGGCGACGGAACCGAGGATGGGCTTCATGTCTCAAGTTGCCGTCGATCCGGGCGCCGCGAAAGGACCACGCCGATCGGCAGCCACGCAGCCCGCGACCCCCGTTTCGGGCCGATCCGGCCCCGCCTCGCCACCCTCCGGTCCCGATCGGTCACGTTCAGCCGCCGAACAGGGGGCCTGACCCGCCGATCGCTCTCCCTCAACCGCCCAACACAAATCCTCAACTGCCGAAACCGAGTCTTCAGCTGCCGTTCTGCCGTCCTGAGGAACTGATTCGTCTCCTTTACCGGCCGATCGACGAGCCCGAGCCTCGATATCGAGACCTTGACCGACCGTTTCGTTTGCCTGCCCCGCCGATCGAACAACCTGAGGCTCCGTTTGGTCAGCCTGAGGTCGCGAATGGTCACCTTGACCCGCCGTTTCGCGATCTTCAGCGGCCGAATCGAGACCCTCAGCGGCGGATTCGTCATCCTCAGCGGCCCATTCGAGACCTTCAGCGGCCGATTCGTCACCTTCAGCCGCCGTTTCGTGACCTTCAGCTGCCGATCGATCACTTTCAACTGCAATTTCGTGATCTTCAGCTGCCGTTTCGTGATCTTGACCGGCCGATTCGTCACGTTCAGCGGCCGCCTCGAGATCTTGACCGGCTGTTTCGACACCTAGACCGGCAGTTTCGTCATCCTCAGCGACCGATTCGAGACCTTGAGCCGCCGATTGATGACCTCGAGCCGCTGATTCGAGACCTTCAACCCGCGGTCGGCGTCGTCCGGGGGCCCCGTCGCCGCTCCATGACGCCTTCGTTGAGCGTCCGAGTGGAGCCCAATTCCTACTTGAGCTGGCCGAGCCGCCTTCTGGTGCCGCAGTCGGCAGCCTGGACGATCTGACTCCGGTTGTTCGAGGGTACCAAGGCGTCCACGCCCAGGGTGTCCCGTGCGCTGGCGGCGGCAGCGTAGCGGGTTCGGCATTCACCAACTGCCGATGCTTCGGGAAAGCGCACGGCGTACCAGGCTGCCGCCACGGCAACGGCCAGCCCAAGCACCACCAGGAGGCCACGCGTCAAGTCTCGCCGAGTGCCGTCAAGGCCAGCCATCAGCGATCTCGCTGGTCATGCCGCCTCACGAGGCGATGCCCAGACGGCGGAATCACCACGCGCCGGATGACCACACGACATACCCAAGCCCGAACACGATCCAGGCGATCGCCACTCCTCGAAGAATCACCATCGTACGCGTCGACCACGTGTAGAAGAAGGCGACAGTGTTGAGCAGCAGCATCAGGGCGATCACGAGGAGGCCGTTACGATCTCCCGTGTAATCGTCGGAGAGCCTCAGCCGCCAGGTCACACTCCAGATCAGGAGCATTCCGCTGGAAGCGAGAAGGAAGTGGCGGGATGCCAGAGCTCTGGCGTTCGGAGGATCAGTAAGGGTCGCAGGGATCTTCAACGCAAGCTCCTATGTTCGCCGAACAATTCGCCGCCAGCTGCGGCCCAACGAGCGAGAGGGTCGGCGCTGGCATCTGGGCGGTATACCTCAACAACCGTCCTCCTCGCCAGGCTGGACGAGCGGGGCTAAGCGGCCGCGCCGTCCTCCAGCGAAGATTGGGGCGCGGCCGCGGCTTGTCAAACCGGAGGCCTGGTCGGCTGTCCGCTGCAATGGGGGATAATAGATAGCGGGACCGAAGTGTCAGTAGCTGACAGCTCGTAGGCGCACTTGATCCACCGCCGGCGCTGCCTTGTCGGGAAACCCTGCTATCTGGGGAGCGGAACGGCGATACCTCCGTCCTCGGAGTAGCCGCTTCGTACGAGGATCGTCGCGTTGACCGCGTCAACGTACCGACGAACATAGGTCGGTAGTCGTATTGACCACGCGGTAACGTACCACAGGCCGCTTGGCGATGTCGCGAACTCGACCCACCCTCTGGTCTCATCCCGATACGGCTGCGGTAGATTCACGTAGGTGAACTCGAGCGTCTGCAGCCGGGCGGACACCGCATCGAGGGTGAGAGAGCCACGGATGTCAGGGATTGATCGTCCCGGCACTGGCGTGAACTCCACTATAACCGTGTTGCTAGAACTCTTGCCGAGCTGCCAGCAATGATCCTGCAGGAATTCGTCCGAGAGCAGAACCTCCTCAGTCGGTCCCAGGAAGAGTGACTCTGCACCTTCGCGCCGGAGAAATCCGAGCCGGCTCAGATCGGACGGCGATGCGCTAGTGAACGGGGTCCCGCCTCCACCCAGGCCGGTCGCCGTATCGGCGCGATTCGAGAGGCGCAGCAGATTGGTGTCGTAGGTTCGGCGAAAACTCACTCGGCGGAACACTTCGTCTGCGAGCGCCCCCCGCGATGCGATCTGAATTTCCAAGGCCTTGCGTACCTCGGACCACGCCGCGGCAAGCCCGGTGGACCCTGAAGTCGGACCGCACGGTGAAGAACCCGAGACCTCCAAGTCTTTCAGGACTACCCGCGGACTCTCCACCACGAGGCGAATGGCACTGGATCCGCCAGCTACCTGGATGGGCTCTGATACAAACGACCGAAACCCGATACGGTCGACGCGAATTCGATACGAACCGGCGGGAAGTCGGAGTGTCACCGTTGGCCGGGTGGCGATTTGGCGAAACCTCAGTCCGTCGCTTCCGAGGGCCGACACCATGGCGCCCTGGATCAACACACCGTTCCCGTCGACCATGGTCAGGCGTAGCACGCTTTGCGGCTGGCCACTTGCTGTCGGAGCCGCGCCGAGTACCAAGGCGGCAACTGCAGCAGTCGCCACGTATAGCCGGGGAAGCAACATTCAGGAACGCACTCTACAAGGGCGGAGTTTGAAGGATCAGCTCGACAAAACCCTTCGGCGGAGTGGCAAGAGCTCGGGTAGCTCCAATTGCGAGACCCCTTCGAACGAAGAGACTGACTTGGCGGGTTGGAGGCAATCCACACAGCAGATAGCTTCCGTCGGGCTTCACCCGCGCAGCAATGCCGCCGAACCGCCGACCGGATAGCGAGATAGTTCCCTCCCACCCCGCGACCACGTCAACTGTATCTTGCGGGCCACGCGGTGGAGGATACACAGAACCGATCACCCCAACACCCTGAGGCGAAGCCGAACCTAGGCATGCCCGTTCAACTAGTTCGCCAAGATCAGGCCAGTTAACCGTGAGCGCCGTGGGGGTGGTATCCGTATCAACCACCACTCGGTACTCAATACCACTCATTACGGGGCGAAAGCGCGGGTGGCTAAAGAACAGTGTGTGAGATCCAGGCCGGGAGACGCGAATAGCGAAGTCTCCCGTCGCGGGAGTGACGCTGACGGAGTCGCCATCTAGCTGTATCGTGACCCCAGCAACCCCCGTCCCTGTAGGCGACCGGATCCTTCCGGCAACGCTGCCTTGGGCGAATGTCGAGGTTGCTACCAACGCACACGCCGCAACAACAAACCCAACCACGCACTGCGGATTCACGCAGTCCTCCGGTCCGACTATCGTCTCTGCTCGGCGAGACGGGCCGCTAGAAGGCCGATCTCGTATGTCCCGACAGCTCGACTCAGAAGACTATCCTCACCCAAAGTAACGCGTTCCCTTGATACATCAACACTCCGCCGGAGTAAGAGCACCTGAGGCAGGACCGGCTCGCCGGCGATGTCGCGCCAGATGAAGCGGACGACGGACTCGTTCATCCACGCTCCGCCGACCGCCATCTGGTCGAGATCGGGGAAACGCTTCAGGAACTCTACGCCTTCCTCGATGGAGTGATCAACGGCAACGCCGACGGAGACGAACTGATGGCCTGACCTGGTGGTATCAGCGCGAGGCCGCGTGAGAACCAGCCAGATCCAAATCGAGACCCGCATACCCGGGCACTGACACTTCGACCTGTCTATCTATTATCCCCTGTCCGCTGCAATACCGGGTTAGGCGGCATGGAGGTACAGTCTAAATACATAGGTGGCAGAACAGTCCAAGGACATGGGTGACACTAGCGCCAGGTTTCGGCTTTCGCCAGGAGCAGCCGATGCCGTGGACCGAGGAGTCGACCATGGATCTCCGCCGCCAGTTCGTCCAGGACGTCCAGGGCGGGATTGCCCCGCTCGTCGAGCTGTGTGCCGCCTACCAAATCAGCCGCAAGACGGGCTACAAGTGGTTGACCCGGTTCGAGGCCGGGGGGATGGCCGCGCTCGGGGACCAGTCGCGGCGGCCGCACACCTCCCCTCGCGCCACACCGCCGGAGTTGGTCCGCGCGCTGCTCGACGCCCGGCACCGCCACCCGACGTGGGGGCCGCGCAAGCTGCTCCATCTCGTCCGGCAGCAGCTGCCCGCAGCGCCCTGGCCGGCTCGCAGTACGATCGCGCTCCACTTGGCCCGCGCCGGGCTGGTGGTCGCGCCTCGCCGGGTCCGGCGGCCCGGACATCCCGGGCGGCCGCAGGCGCCGATGGACGCCCCGAACGCCGTCTGGACCGCGGACTTCAAGGGGCAGTTCCGCACCGGCGACGGCGCCGAGTGCTTTCCGCTCACCGTGGCCGACGGCTACAGCCGGATGCTCCTCGTCTGCCGCGCCCTCACCAGCACCCGGGTGATCGAGACGCGGCCGTACTTTCTCCGGGCCTTCCAGGAATTCGGCCTGCCGCAGCGGATTCGCTCCGACAACGGGGTGCCGTTTGCGACCCAGGCGCTCGGCCGACTGTCCCCGCTCTCCGTGTGGTGGGTCCGGTTGGGGATCTTGCCGGATCTCATCGAGCCGGCCTCCCCCCAGCAAAACGGCCGCCACGAGCGGATGCACCGGACCCTCAAGCGGGACACGGCCCGCCCGCCGCGGGCGACGCGGTCCGCTCAGCAACGTCGGTTCGATGCCTGGCGGACTGAATACAACACGCTGCGGCCTCACGAGGCCCTCGCCGACGCCACGCCCGCCTCGCTCTATGCGCCCTCGCCTCGGTCCATGCCGAGCCGGTTGCCGCCCCTCGAGTATCCCGGCCACTACGCGGTCCGTCGCGTCAGCACCAACGGCGGGATTCGGTGGGATGCCCGGTGGGTGAACGTGACGCACACCCTGGGCGGCGAGTATGTCGGGCTCGTCGAGATCGACGACGGGGAATGGGATCTGTACTTCGGCCCGCTCCGCCTCGGTCGGTTCCACGAACGAACCTACCTGGTCGAAGACATTCATGGCCGTCAACGACGGCGACGACGCCGTCAGTAACGAGTGTTACCTATGTCCTTGGACTGTTTTGTCACCCATGTCCTTGACTGCTCAGGAGGAGCGCTATGCCGGGCGAAGGAAAAGGATGGCGACGCCAGCTGCGAGGGCCGCCAGGCTGATCAGAAGGCCAATCCAGCAGTCGCCCGGCACCCCAGGCTGAAGCAAGGCATCGCTCGGGTTCGCTGGGTTATACGAGATCTGGACGGCGTCACCGACGTTGTAGCTGGGGCCGGCGGCGGTCAGGTGCCGACTTGTGTCGAAAACCGAGATCCGCGACCCACGCAGCTCGCGATTGGCGGCCACGTACAAATATTCGACGCGCTGGGCGACGTGTAGGTGCCGCTCCAGTCTTCGGCCAACCGTGTTGAGATCGCGTTCGGCTAGAACAATCCGACCCCCCGTCGTTGGCCACCGGCTGCTGCGAGCCCCCCGGAAGGCGAGCCAGACAAAACACCCGGTGCCCATTAGGCCCGCCGGCAACAGAAGAACGCCAGTAGCCAGCAGTCGTGGGTCGGCCATTTCTAGGTCTCAGTCATGCTGCCTAACGGCCTGGAATCGAACTGCGGGCGCCGCAGGCGACCGGCTGCTCCAATTCCTTGTCAGGTGGCACCACGCGGGGAGCGGCGCCAAAGGCGGCCCAGCGCGGCCAGGATGATGCCCTCGTAAACGATTCCAACAAGAACACCCCTCGCTGCCGCGACGAGGAGGCTTCGGGCAGGCAGGCTCCCACCACCGTCGGACCAGGCAACGGTCGCTAGTAACGTGCCTGGAACGATGAGGCCGGTGAGGCCCGCGGCGGCCAGTCGACCCAAGTTGGACGAGCCGAACACTGCGCGGCCAATCTCGAAGATGGCTCCGCTGACGGCTACAGCGACAGCTAGTGCAGGTCCGACGCAGGCACCAACCAGCCAGTCAGGCCCGGCCCCAAGAACGTAGCCGATGAACGCGGCGGCGGACAGGAGCCCGATCAGCGGCCACGTTAACCATTGCACCGATGTAGGTAGCTTGTAATTGAGCGTCTGGTAGGTTCGCAGGCCACGCAAAGCCCCGTCAATTGGCAGCAAGAGCCATCCGGGGAGCGACCCGGCGCCGAGGGCCTGGGCATTTGCTGCAAGGGCCTTCTTAGCCCGTGCTGCGTCGCCGAGGCCTTCGTCGACCGCCCAACGCTCGTCCTCAAGCAGTCGGGTCCGCTCCAGGATCAGACGGATCGGTCTCATCTCACGATCATCGGGTGCCACCTGACATGTATTGGGTCGCGGGCGGCACGGTTTGCCAGGTGCCGCGCCGCCTGCCGCGACTTCATCCCACCTGCCGGGCCGGCATGGCCCGCAGAATCTGCGGGACCGCACTCTCAGCTCGGTGTAAACAGGCCTTCCGGCTTGGGCTGCGCTAGCCCCCCAAAAAAGGGGGGGGGCTTCGCCCGCCCGATCAGACCATCACTCCGCCTCGACGCGCCGCTCCTTGGCGACAAGCCCGACGTCGGCCGACAGATCTGTGAGGTCCTCCTCGTAGGTTAGGCGTCCTCGCCCCCCGAGTCACTTGGCACCCCCGGCCAACCCCGGCTGGGCGGGAGCGGATGGACGTCCAGGTTGCAAGGGCTGCGACGAACCCTGGCCTCCCAGTTCCCTCTTGGAGGGCCCTCAATCCACCCGGAGGACCGCCGCCGGGTGGATCTTCGACCCCGCCCGAGCGGGTAGATAGCTCGCCACCCCCGCCGCCAGCAGCAGAAAGCCGCCCACCGCCAGCAGCGTGACCGGATCGGTCGGCTCGACCTCGAACAACAACCCGGCCACGAGGCCACTCGTCGCCACAGCCCCGGCCAGACCCACCAGCGCCCCGCCCGCCGCCAGGACGAGCCCGCGGGCCAGCACCATCCGCCGCAACTCCCGCCCGGTGGCGCCGAGGGCCAGGCGGATGGCCAGCTCGCGGGTCCGCTGCCGGACCATGGTGGCAATGACGGCAAAGAGTCCGACCGCCGCCAGCGCCACCGCCGCCACCGCAAACCCCACCAGCACCGCCGCGTGGAGCCGGGGCCGGGCCCGCGGGCCGTCGAGCAGCGCGGCGAGCCGGGTCACGTTCACCACCGCCACGCCACCGCCCAGTTCCGCTCCGATCCGCCGGAGGAGCGGCGCCACCGCCGCGGGCCCGTCCGCCGTCCGGATCACCAGGGTACTCGGCGCGATCGATCCGATGCCCGCGCTGCCGAGCGGGAAATAGACGCTCGGCCGGGCGGAGACGAGGTCGCGATAGCGGGTGTCGGGCACGACGCCCACCACCGTGGCCGTCGCGCCCGCCGCCAGGACCCGGTGGCCGAGCGGGTCGGCGTTAGGCCAGAAGTGGCGCGCCACCGATTGGCTCAGGATGACCACCGGCGGGCCCCGCCGATCCCGGTCGTCGAACCCGCGGCCCCGGACCGGAATGCCGAGGGTGGCGAAATAGTTGGGCGCCACCACTTCGAAATTGCTGATCGGATTGGCGGCCGTCTCCTCGCGGGTCTGCCCCTCGAGCCCCACCGCGCCGTCGATCCCGCCCCCCGCGGCCACGAACGGCACGCTGACCACCGGCGACACGGCCCCGATGCCCGGCGCGGCCTCGAGTCGACCCCGCAGCTGCTCCAGGGCGGCGTGTGCCTGGCCCGGGGCCGTCAGGCGGTCCTGCCGCCAGGCCAGTTCGGCCACCACCAGGTCGTCGGCGCGGAACGAAAGGTCGGCGCCGGTCAGGTTGACGAGGCTCCGGACCATCAGCCCCGCCGCCGAGAGGCAGATGGCGGCCAGCGCGATCTGGGTGACCACCAGCGCCTCCGCCACGCGGCGGGCGCGCCGGCCGCCGGTGGCGCGCGGGCCCGCGCGGAGCGCCGGTTCCGCGCCCGGGCCGACGCTGAACAGGGTGGGTCCCAGTCCGGCCAGCACCACCGTGGCGGCGGTGACGAGCAGCGCCAGGCCGAGGATCCGGCCGTCGAGCCCGACCTCGTCGAGCCGCGGCACGCTCTCGGGCGCCAGGGCCACGAACGCCGTCACCGCCCCCGCCGCCACGCCCACGCCGAGGATCCCGCCCGCCGTCGAGAGGAGAGCGCTCTCCAGCAGCTGCTCCGCCATCAGCCGGCCTCGACTGGCACCGAGGGCCGCGCGGACCGCCAGCTCCCGGCTCCGGCCCAGCGCCCGGACCAGCAGCAGGTTGGCGACGTTGACGCAGGTGATCAGCAGCAGCAGCGCCGCGGCGAGCGCCACGACCACCAGCGCCGGCCGGGTGTCGCCGAGGATGGCGCGGGCCAGGGGGGTGGCCACGCCCCGCGCCTCGCGCTGCCAGGTCGGCGTCTCGGGCCGCCCGAAGAACCCGGTCAGTTCGGCCGCGGCGCCGTTAGGCGTCGCATCGGGGCGGAGCCGGGCCAGCAGGTCGAGTTCGCCGGTGGCGGCCGCCAGGTAGCCGGCCGCCGCGCTGGTGGCCACGACCGGGGCCCAGACCTCGGTGCCGCGGGGATACTCGAGCCCGCGGGGCATGACGCCCACGATCGTGGCCGCGTGGCCGCTCTGGAGCGAGGTCAGCGGCCGGCCGATGACGGTCGAGTCGCCGCCGAACCGCCGCTGCCAGGCCCGGTGGCTCAGCACCACGACCGGCGCCGCGCCGATCTCGTCGTCGTCCGGTCGGAGCGCCCGGCCCATCGCCGCGCGGGTGCCGAGGACCGCAAAGAAGTTGCCCGACACGAGGGCGGTGCGGAGCGGGATGGTGCGGTCGCCGAACGCCGCCGGCGTCGGGGTGGCGCCGCGGAAGGTGAAGAACGCCACCTCGCGCAGGGTCCGCGCGCCGCGGGCAAACTCCCGGGTCTGCTCGAGCGAGAGCGGAAGGTTGCTCCACCCGCCGGCCCGGGTCTGACCCCAGAGGGTGACGACCCGGTCCTGATCGTCCACCGGGAGGTTCCGGAACAGGAGCGCCTGGGCCACGGTAAAGACCGCGGTCGCGAGCCCGATGCCGAGGCCCAGGGTGACGATGGCGGTGACGGCAAAGCCCGGGGCCCGGGTCAGGGCGCGGGTGGCGAGCCGCAGGGGTCGAAGGAGCGCGGGCATGGGGAGTTCGCGGAGGCGTGAGGGAATGGGAACCGCTGGGGCCCGAGAGTCCGGCTCGCCGCCCAATTGTGGGGCGGTCCCCCTCGGTGACGCAAGCTGCCTCGGGGGTGGCCGAGCCGCCGTCCGGGAGCGAGATTGTCGCGTGACCAATCCTGACCGCGCCTTCGAGGCGGCCACCTACGCCAAGGTAAGCCGCCGCCTGATCCCGCTCCTCTTCGTCGCCTACATCGCCGCCTATCTCGACCGGGTCAACGTCGGGTTCGCCAAGCTCGGCATGGCAGCCGACCTCGGCTTCAGCGACACGGTCTACGGCCTCGGCGCCGGAATCTTCTTCATCGGCTATTTCCTCTTCGAGGTGCCGAGCAACATCATCCTGGCCCGGGTCGGGGCCCGGCGGTGGATTGCCCGGATCATGATTTCGTGGGGGCTGCTCTCCGCCGCCACCATGTTCGTGGCGAGCGCGCCCGCGTTCTACCTGATGCGGTTCCTCCTCGGCGTGGCCGAGGCCGGGTTCTTTCCCGGGGTCATCCTCTACCTGACCTACTGGTTTCCGCGGGCGGAGCGGGGCCGGCGGACCGCGGCGTTCATGACGGCGGTGGCGGTGGCCGGAGTGGTCGGCGGGCCGGTGTCCGGCTGGATCATGGGGAACCTGGGTGGGGTGGCGGGCCTGGCCGGGTGGCAGTGGCTCTTCGTCCTGGAGGGGTTGCCCTCCGCGGCGCTGGGCTTCGTGGTGCTGGCGTTTCTCGACGACGGGCCGGCCACCGCCCGGTGGCTGACCGAACCGGAGCGGGCCCTGCTGGTGGCGCGGCTGGCCGAGGACGATCGGGCCAAGCAGGCGGACACCGGCGCCCGGCAGACCATCGGCGGCGCGTTTGCCGATCCGCGGACCTGGCTCCTCTGCCTGGTCTACTTCGGGGTGGCGCTGGGCATCTACGCCATTTCGTTCTGGCTGCCCCAGATCATCAAGGAGACGATCACC
>JAEUJH010000565.1 GCA_016794825.1 Gemmatimonadota bacterium | reverse complement strand
CGAGGGGGAACTACAGGGGCGGCGCCGAGAGGCGCCGCCCACCCATCAGTTGCCGCGTCCGGCGACCCGGCCGATCGCCCTGCCGATTCCCTTGAAAATTGCCACGGTTCGATTCCAGAACATGACGGCGACGCCCGCGATGGCGGCAAACGCCGAGGCGATTGGCATCATGGAATCGGGTCCGATGTAAAGCGCCACGTCTCCTCCTTGGTAATTCCGACTTGAGATGCTGCGGTCCAGCCCGGGCATCCGCTCGCACGATCCGTACCCCACCGCCGCCCCCGAGTCGCAAGCCCAACGTCCGCCGAAGCGTTGGATGCAAGCAACGCCCTGTGGCGTTGGCGCAGCTATCGTCGCCGCCCGGACGCCTCGGCCGGAACGGGGGTTACCTTCGGTTCCAGCTTGAGGATGCCAATAGCGACGCCAAAAATCCAGTAGATCAGCGAGGAATACGCGAATGATACGAACGACCCCGCCACGCAGAACCCGATCAACGCCCCTTGGACAGCCTGGGCTGAGCCAGCGATCTCGCCGAGGCTGCGGGCTCGCTTGGCCATTCGATTCAGGCCGGTCACGCCGCTCTTGATTGCGAACAGCATCAGCGCCAGGCCCAGGACCCCGAGCTCGGCGCCGATCTGGATGAAACTGTTGTGCGCGGCCGACCACTTGAAGCCCATGCCCTGTTCCTGACGCTCCAGGGCGATGTCGGAGCGTCCCTCGGCCCAGGGAAACGCGAACGGTCCGACGCCGACCGGATTCGAGAGCATGTATCCGATCCCTCGCTTCCAGACCTCGCCGCGCCCGGAGACGCTCTTGCCGGAGAAGTTATAGTCTTCCTCGGGGCGGAGGATCGTCCCCATCCGCTCCCAGAACTCCTGGCTGCCGGCGGCGGCGAACAGGAGGACGCCGGCCAACGACACTCCGACCCGGACCCGGACCGGAATGGTCCGATAGGCCACCAGTACGAAGAGCGCTACGCTGATCAAGCCCAGGAAAGCGCCTCGCGACGACGTCTTGATGATTGCATACAGGAACACCGCGAGCAACAGGGTTCCGACGAGGCGCCAGAGCTTGTTGGGCGTTACCCGGAGCAGGTAGACGGTCAACGGGATCGCACAGACCAGGAGCGCGCCAAGGTCGTTGGCATCGTAGTACCCCCGACCGGAAAGGCGATCCGACCGGCTACCTCGCATGGACATGAGGGTGTAGACCGCGCAGCCGAACATGAACGCCCGGATGTGCCAGTCGACGTCCCGGGGTCCCCGGATGCTGGCGGCAACGAGCACCATCATCGTGAGGTTGAGCAGGAAATCCGTCGTCAGGAACTCGAAGCTGGCCCGTCGGTAGACGCTGAAGGGCGTACTGATGAGAATCAGGGCCAGGATGCCGAGTGCGGCCCGCGCCATCGGTGAATCGATGCCCTTGAGGCTCCGCATGGGATGCCGATCGTTCGCGAAGATGAGCAGGGCGGCGCACATCGACAGCAGCGTCACCTTGGTGACCGCGAAGATCCGGAAGAGGCCTTGGAACCGCCAGACGTACATCGACACGACGATGGCGAGGACCCACATCAGCAGGTCAGCCTTGTCCGCCTTGGCTACCGAGGCAACCGCCGATCGAACCGCCCGCCCGGCGGCGGCCTGCAGCGCCGAAGCCGTCGGGGCCGCTGGCGCGGCGGCCGGCGCGGCCGATGGCCCCGGCCTGGGCGGCAGTGACGGGAGGCGGGGGGCGGGGACGATCGGATGCGAGGTCATGGTCGAAACGGGTCCAATCGCAAGAAATACGCCTCGGACCGGATCATTTCCGGTCCCGGCGCTTGAACGCCGAATAAATCTGCATGGCCCGCCCCCAGTAGGCCACTCGGAGGCAGATCGCGTAGGTCAGCAACCCGGCGGCGATCTGCGTGACCAGCATGACGGCTGGTGATCCGTGGTCAGCCAGTGCAAACCGTACCGCTACCACGGCCGCCAACATGACGGCGGTGAATCCAAGGGCCGGCGCGACCGCCCCGAGCAGCATCGGGAGCTTGATCTCGAGTGTCCGCATGACGATCCGGTACACCGGGATCGACACCAGGGGGTAGACGACCGCCCACGCGACCGCGACCCCCGCCAAACCCCAGTTGACGCCGACGATGAACGCCGCCGGCATCACCAGGGCCGCCAGCACGGACGTTTGCATCGCCTCGTGAGCCATGCCCCAACTGAACATCACCGGCGGCAGGAGCGCCGTGATGGTGCGGAACGTGGTGTAGATCGCCAGTACCTGGAGTGGAAATACCGCGGCCGCCCACTTGTCCCCCAGGATGTGGGGCACGAACACATCGGCGACTGCCGCGAGTCCCACCGTCGCCGGCATCGCGAGGATCGCGGTGCCCTCGATGATCAGCAGCAGCAACCGGCGCGTCTCCACGACGTTTCGGTTGAGCGAGGACAGGAAGGCCGGCGCCACCGACATGACGACCGAACTGATCTTCTCCACCGGCATCGTGGCCAGGGTCCAGGCCAGGCCATAGGCCCCCGATGCCGCGGTGCCCAGCGCCCGTCCCACCACCCAGAAATCGGAGTTGGAGTACGTATACCAGGCCAGGCGCGAGACCGTCATGTGTGAGCCGAAGTGGATCATCGAACGCATCTCGCCGAGTCGAGGCCATTCGAACGGGCAGGGGCGTCGCCAGACGGCCGCCGCGGACTTGATCGTAATGCCGAGGAGGTTGGCGATGACCAGCGTCCAGTACCCGAATCCGAGGTACGCCAGCGTCACCGACACGACAGCCAGCACGAGCGCCTGAATGGCGTCGTTGACGGCGACGCTCCGGAACTTCAGTTCTCGTCGGAGGAGCGCGAGGGGTACCGCCTGAAACGACGAAATGACGAAATTGACCCCGAGAATGGCCACCACGAGTTGGACCTCGGGGGTCCGATAGTACGCGGCCACCGGCCCCGAGGCCGCCAGGGCCAGTCCGTAGCAGGCAAAGCCGATCAACAGGCTGAGGCCGTTGATCTGGCCGATCTGCGAGCGGGTCAGATCCTTCGGGGCGTACAGGATCACCCCGGAAATTCCGAACTCGTTGAGGAGGCTCACCAGTCCGAGGAAGCTGGTGGCCATCGCGACCAGACCGGTTTCGCTCGGCGCCAGCGCCCGGAAGACCAGCATCGTGGAGACCCACGACACGAGCTGGCTTCCCCATCGCACGCCGCCCACCCAGGCCAGGCTCCGGACCAGGTGGCCGTCGCGTCCCGATCCCCGGGATGCGTCGGACGGGAGGGGCGTGGGTGACGGCGGTGAGGCGGCGTCGGTGTCAGCCATCAGTGGTGATTACCTTCGTGCCATGAGACGACTGCTTCGCCGGCTGCGCCATTGGCCGGACCGCCTGGCCCATGAGCGCCGCCGGGCGGAGACGATCCGCGCCATTCGGGCGGCCGCCCCAACGCGGGTGGTCATGGGCTGCCTGGGCAACATCTGTCGCAGCCCGTACGCCGCCGAGCGGCTCCGGGCTGCGGGGCTCGACCTGGCCGTCGAATCGGCCGGGTTCATCGGGCCAGGCCGCTCGCCACCGGAGGAGGCCGTCCAGATGGCCGCCGAGCGGGGCGTCGACGTGTCCGGCCACCGGTCGCGACAGTTTACCCGCGACGACCTTGCCCCGAGGACCCTGGTCCTCGTCATGGAGCCGGCGCATGTCGATCGGCTCGCGGCCCAGTTCGGCACGGCCCCGGGCCCGGTCCTGCTCCTGGGCGACCTCGATCCCGAGCCGATCGAAACCCGGATCATCATCGACCCGTTCGGCCACTCGCGCGCCACTTTCGCCGCGACGTTCGCCCGGATCGACCGGTGCGTGGCGACCCTCATCGAGAGCCTCGGTCGCGGGCCAGGCCCAACCGGCTAAGCATCAACTCGGCGGCTGCGTCCGCCATCCGATCCCAGTCGTAGCGGCCCGCCGTCGCGCGGCGGGTGGCCGTTCGAGCTGCATCCCGCTGGCCCGGGACCAACAATCGCTCGATGGCGGCCTCCCAGTCGTCGATTCCGTCGGCCACCTCGATCACGGATCGGAAGTCGACGAGGCTCCGGATCGGGGTACCGACCGTCGGTGCTCCGGCCGCCAGGTACTCGTGCAGCTTGACGGGAAAGATGCAGTTTGTGTAGGCGTTGACGGCGTACGGCAGTAGGGCCACGTCGAAGTGCTGCTGGTAGGCCACCATTTCCGGCGACTGCCGGTAGCCAAGGAAGTGGGCGTTCGGCAGGGCCCGAAGCCGTTCCGCCTCGTCCGGCAATTCGTGGCCGGCCTGCCCTCCCACGAACACGAACTGCCATGCCGGTCGCCGGCGGGCGAGTTCGAGGAGGAGCGGCCAGTCGAGCATCTTGCGGAGAAACCCGGTGTACCCGAGCCGCGGCTCGGGAATCGCGGCGAGGTCGTCCGGGATCCGTGCGTGTTCCCGATACCACGCCAGGTCGACGCCGTTCGGGAAGAGGTAACTCCGCTCGTTGAAACGCCCCTTCCGCTCGACCAACCGGGGCGAACTGAGGAATACCAGGTCCGCCGCCGCGAGTGCCTCGGCCTCTCGCTCCGACACCGGCTGTTCCCGCTCCGAAAAGCTGTGTTCGTCGTCGAGGTGGATCACCGTCTGGTCGAAGGGGATCAGGCGGCTCTGGCGGAAGTACGAACTCCGCCAGAGATACGCGATCAGTCGCGTGCACCCGCCCCTGCGGAGTGAGGCCGCGACCCGCCGGAGCCGGCGCCGAAGCAGCGCGTCCGCGAAGGCCGCCGGACGATAGGCCGTCACCTCGTGCCAGCGAGGATGGTCGACCGAGAATCCCGGAATCGGTGGGACTGGCCCCAGTTGGTCCGCCGGGACTCGCTTCCAGGGCCGGGCCCGCCGCCACTCCGGCGCGGGTGACAACCACACGGCCCGGACGCTTCGCCCCAAGCTCATGGTCACGTGGTTGCGGCTGGTCCAGGCCGTGCCCCACGCCAAGGGCGCGAAGGCCACGAGTCCGACGGACGGATGCCGGCACCCGTCGACCGGCTTCGGAGTGCGGGTCCCGGCTGCCGCGAGCTCGGGGACGGTCGGGTTGGCCATCAGCCTAGAAGCGAACCAGCGTCGGCACCGTGCGGGCCGCCAGCGTGCCGTCGCCGACCTGACCGTCGGTGTTCGGCCCCCAGCAGTAGACCGCTCCGGTGCCAATCTCGAGCGCGCAGCTCGTGGACGCCCCGATCGAGACC
>JAEUJH010000553.1 GCA_016794825.1 Gemmatimonadota bacterium | reverse complement strand
CGAACCTGATACAGCCGCTCCGCCTGGCCGTAGTACGGCTCGAACTCATCGTACCCGATCGGCCAGGCGGGCGAGATCCCGCCGTGGTGTCGCAGTTCCCCGAAGTCCTCACGCCGGAGGCGGAACAACGCGGCGCCGTAGAACTTGGTGTTGCCGCCGACCCCGTAGTTGGTGTGCGGATGGAGCGGCTTCCCGTCGCCGTCGTGCCAGACCTCGTTGGTCTGGTACTTGGCTTCGACGTTGACGGCTCGCGGGTCCCAATTGTCCTTCTCCCGGGGCACGTAGCCGCCACGCTCGAGCAGCAGGATCCGCTTGCCGGTGGGCGCCAGCTTCCAGAACAGGGTTCCCCCGCCGGCGCCGGAGCCGATGATGATGACGTCGTAGTGGCGGCTCACGCGAACTCCGGCAGACCGCGCCAGCTGGACGCGCTGTTGGCTCCGAACACGATCCGGGGGTTGGTCAGGGTCCCGCCGGGCTCCATGTCGTAGGCCATCCAGATGTTCCGATCCGGACCCGGCTGACAGACGTAGAACGTTCCACCTCGGGTCTTCGACCCGACCAGCAGGAAATTGATGTCCGTGGTGCTGCGCATCGACGCCTCGCGGCTCGTGACCCCGATTCAATGCAGCGCGGCGGCGGTCGGTTCCCCGAACGCCGCCGCCCTGGTCCTCGAGTCGCTGGGGGTACTCCACCCCGCCGCCCTACTGTCCGGCGGCCGCCCCATCCCGGATCGGTCCCGCTCCGGGGAATCCGAGTCGAATCCGATACAAGCCGGTCGTCGCGGTGACGTACAGCGTCCGACGGTCGGCATCGCCCCAGGCAAAATTGGCGACGTGTTCCGGTGTCGCGATCGTCCCGAGGTGCCGCCCATCCGAGTCGAGCACGTAGATGCCTTCCGGTCCGGCGGCGAACACGTGTCCCCGCTGGTCCACCTTGATGCCGTCCCACGCCAGATCGCCGGGGACCCGCTGGGTGATGTCGAAGAAGACCTGGCCCGGCCCCAGCGACCCGTCGGTCCGCACGGGGTAGCGCATGATGACCTTGCGGGCCGGGTCCCAGTTGCCGACGTAGAGGAATCGCTCGTCGGGCGAGAACGCGATCCCGTTCGGCCCCTTGAGATCGGCCGCCACCAGGGTCAGCCGCCCGTCCGCCAGCCGATACACCCCCGCGTGGGCCGTTTCGCGACCCGGATCATCGAACACCCGGGGCAGCCCGAACGGCGGGTCGGTGAAGTAGAGCGACCCATCGGACCGATAGACCAGGTCGTTAGGACTGTTGAGCCGCTTGCCGTCGAACCGATCGGCCAGGACGGTCACGACGCCGTTCTTCTCGATGCGGACGACGCGACGATTGCCATGCTGATCGATGGTCACTCGCCCTTCCGGGTCGAGCGCCAGGCCGTTCGACCCGGGTTGCCGGTACCGGCCGATGTCGGCGCCGGCGTACCCGCTCTTGGCCCGCCAGATCGACACCTGACCGTCGGGCGTCCACCGGTAGATCGCGTTGGCGTTCGGGTCGCTGAACAGCAGGAATCCCTCGACCGGATTCCAGACCGGGCCCTCGACGAACTCGAACCCGCCGGCCAGCTTCTCGATTCTCGTCCCGGCCGGCACGATCGCGTCGATCTCGGCCTGATGGCGCGCCACCGTCGCTTCGATGCCCACCGGCCCGAGCGCCGCGGGATGGAAGTCGAGCGTCGCCGAGCGGATCCAGACGTAGTTGACCGGCGGATCGGACAGCGGGCCGTTGGCGGCGAACACCGCCAGGTCCACCGTCCGCCCCGGCACGGCGTCTCGCGTCACCACCACCCGGTTGGGGGTATTCCAGCCCTTGATCAGCTGCCCCCCGGCCTGCCCGAGGACCGGGGTCAGCCGCCCATCCACCCACACCTCGGCGTAGTCATCGACGACCACTTCGAAGGCGACGGTGCTGCCGCTGGTCGACCAGCCCGCGATCGAGTCCGGGATCGTCACCGACACGCGGTACCACCCGAACGCCAGCCTCCCGTTGGTCCGCCGCCGGGTCAAATCCGCCGGCGGCACGACCTCCCAGCTCCGATCGTCGAAATCCGCCGTCCCGGCCCGCGGCCGGATGTCGAAGGTCCGGTTAGGCGGGCCCGACGGCCGGAGATCCGGTCCGACGGCGCGATGCTCGACTGGAACGATCTCGGCGTCCCGATAGCGCCAGGTCGCCCGGGCCAGGCCGGCGCCCGCCTCGGTCATCAGATCGAGGACCGCCTTCGGCCGGCCGGTCGGCGCGTCTCCGGTAACCTGCGCCACACCCTGGTCCGTCAGGCCGCCGATCAGCGCGACGCCGACC
>JAEUJH010000464.1 GCA_016794825.1 Gemmatimonadota bacterium | reverse complement strand
TTGATCAGGAAGCGCTGATAGTGCTCCGGCACGTCGTCCGGGCGATTGCTGATGACCGCGAAGGTCGGCGGCGCCACCGCGATCTGGGTGGCGTAGAGGAGCTTCACCTCTTCGCCCTCCTTCTGCGGCGGCTGGTTGCGCGCCATCAGCGCCTCGAGGACGCGATTGACCTCGGCGGTCGGGATCCGCCGTCCGCGCGAATCCGCCACGGCCACGATTTCCTCGAGGACCTGCCGCGCCCGCTGCCCCGTCTTGGCGGAGAGGTACACGAACGGGACGTCGGCCAGGAACGGCGCTTTCTCGACCACGATGGCGTGGCCGCGGCTGGCGGTGTTCGCTTCCTTGTCCTCGACGAGGTCCCACTTGTTGACCGCGACGATCAGACCCTTGCCGTTGTCCCAGGCCTCGCTGGCGATCCGCAGGTCCTGGTGATGAACCCCGATCGTCGCGTCGACGACCAGGACGCAGACCTGCGCCTCGTCCATGGCGCGGCGGGTCCGGACCGTGGAGTAGAACTCCACGTCGTCGTCGACTCGCGACTTCCGCCGCAGGCCGGCGGTGTCGATGAACCGGATCGTCCGGCCGTGATACGTCAGCTCGCTGTCGACCGCGTCGCGGGTCGTGCCGGCCACCGGCGAGACGACGTACCGCTCCTCGCCGACGAGGCGGTTGGCGAGCGACGACTTGCCCACGTTCGGCCGCCCGACGATCGCGACGTGGATGGCGTCGCCGTGCTCGTCGGCGGTTGGCGGGGGCAGCAGCTCCACGACCCGGTCGAGCAGATCGCCGCTGGCCTTGCCGACCGCGGCCGACACCGGATGCGGTTCGCCCAGGCCGAGGCGATACAGTTCCGGATCGAAGGTGACGCGCGGCAGATGATCGAGCTTGTTGGCCACCAGGACGATCGGCCGCTTGGCCCGCCGAAGCTGCTGCGCGATGGCTTCGTCGATCGGGTGGAGTCCTTCCTTCGCGTCCACCACGAACAGGATGACGTCGGCCTCCTCGATCGCCAGTTCCGCCTGGCGCCGGATGGCCCGATCCATCGAATCGTCCGAGTCGGGCACCATGCCGCCGGTGTCGACGATCCAGAAGGCGCGTCCGTTCCACTCGACGTCGCCGAAATGGCGGTCGCGGGTGGTGCCCGCCTCGTCGGCGACGATGGCTTCCCGGCCACCCACCATCCGGTTGAACAGCGTGGACTTGCCCACGTTCGGGCGGCCCACGATCGCGACGGTCGGCTTACTCATCGAGCACGTCCAGGAAGGACTTCGAGAATCGGATCGGCATCGGCACCGCGGCGATCAGGTCCGCCACCGGCATGCTGTCGATCAGCAGTTGGTCGTCGTTGACCGCCTCGCCGGGCAGCAGCGCCAGGTCGAGGTCGTTGCGGGCCTGCAGGGCGGCGACGAAGTCCCGACCCGGCAGGAGCCCCGCCGTGGTGACCCGCGACCCGAAGAGGGTGTTCTCGACCACGATCAACTCGACCGTCGCCCCGGACGCCCGGGCCAGGGGCTCGAGCACCTGCGGCATCAGCGCCCCCATCGAGGTCCCGGTCACCACCCCGATCCGCTTGCCGCGCCAGATTTCGAACGCCTCGGCCCCGGCGGCGATTTCGCGCTGGAGGAACCGGACCGCGCCCACCCCGTTCTCGACCTGTTCGAACCCGCCGTAGAAGGCCGCCGGCGGCAGTTCGAGCCCCGCCCGCAGATACAGCTCATCGGCGCCGTACACCCAGGTGGCGCCCCGCTCGGCCCGGGCCCGGGCGCCCCACCGCTCCACCGTCTCGACCGCCGCCACGCACTCGGCCTCCGTCGGCTCCCGGCAGAGATGGTGCTTGCTGTACTCGGTCAGGCCCACCGGAACCACCGAAACGCTGAGCACGGCCGGCCCGAAGCCGAACAGGTCGGCCAGCGACTGCTCCAGCACCGCCCCGTCGTTGACGCCCGGCGACATGACGATCTGGGTATGGAACGAGATCCCGTGGCTGGCAAAGAGCCGGAGCTGCTCGAGAATGTCGGGCGCGGTCGGGTTCCGGAGGAGATACCGTCGGGTCACCAGATCGGTGGCGTGAACCGACACGTAGAGGGGCGACAGCCGGTAGGCGATGATCCGGTCGACGTCCTTGGGCTTCAGGTTCGTCAGCGTCGCGAAGTTGCCGTACCGGAACGAGAGGCGGTAGTCGTCGTCCCGGATGTACAGCACGTCCCGAAGCCCGGCCGGATTGCCATCGACGAAGCAGAAGTCGCACCGGTTGGCGCACCGCCGGATCCGGGGCGGCTCGAGCGACAGGCCGATGGGCTCGTCCAGATCGCGCTCGATCTCGAACTCGACCTCGGTCCCGTCGGGCTGGCGGATGTGGAGCGTGAACTCCTCGTCGGCGGTGTGGTACTCCCAGTCGAGGAAGTCCTCGAGTTCGTTGCCGTTGACGGCAACCAGCTCCGACCCGGAAACCAAACCGAGTTCCTCGGCGATCGACCCTGGGTTGACGGCAGCGACGCGAATCATGGCCGGTAAGATCGCTCTATTTTCTTATTTTATCAAGACTTAACCCTTCTCATCTCACCTCGTTTCGAGCCTGACTCGGTCCCCATCGGTCCCCGGCTGGCCGCCTCGGTAATGGCCAGAACGCCGGGGTGTGAGATCCGCCGCTCGACCGTGATGGCGTAGACCTGCTCCCGGGCCCCGTCGGCGATGCCGACCGGGCGGACCCGATAGCGGCGGACCACATCGTCGGCCACCACCGTGGGGGCAGCAAAGACCCCAAGCCCCTGCTCTCCGAAGACCTTGAGGACCGCGCTGTCGTCGATCTCGGCCCGGATGGCGGGGGTCAGCTCGCGGGCCGCCAGCCAGGCGTCGAGGGTGCGCCGGAGCGAGGTGTTGGCGGTCGGGGCCAGCAACGGCGTCCCCTGGAGGCTGCCCGGGAACCCCCGCCGGAGCCGCCCAGCCAGCCGGGGGGCCGCAAAGAACGTGATCCCGCTTTCGAGGACCAGGTGGCTGAACGTCCGAACGTGGACGCTGGGGGGCGCCGGGGCGTCGGCAAAGACGACGTCGACCTCGTGGATGGCCAGGTCGGCCAGCAGCCGATCGAGCTTCCCCTCCGTCACCACCAGCCGGCTGGCCCCCGGCCCGTCGAGCGCCGGCCCGAGCAGCCGATGGACCAGGAGCTTGGGCAGGGCGTCGACGACCCCGATCCGGAGCGGAGCCCGGTGGTCGGGCGCCGCGCCGGCCAGGGTCTCCTGAAGCTCTCGCCCGAGAGTAAAGATCTGCTCCGCATACCGCGCCACCACCCGCCCCACCTCGGTCAGTTCGAGCCGGCGGCCCCGGCGGCTGAACAGGGCCACGCCGAGCGACCGCTCCAGCGTCTTGATCTGGGCACTGATGGCGGGCTGGGTCAGATGGAGGATCCGGGCCGCCTCCGCCAGGCTGCCCTTGGTGGCCACGGTCCAGAAATACAGGAGGTGATGGTAGTTGAGCCAAGCCATGCCATAAATCTAAGTGACTCGGCAATCGATTCAATTTCTGGAACTGCTGGATTCGGGCGGCGCGACCGGTTCCGGCCCCGGCCTCCGCCAATTGAAACGGCCACCCGTTGGGGTGGCCGTTCCAGGACACTGCGAGAGCGGGCGACCGGGCTCGAACCGGCGACATTCAGCTTGGGAAGCTGACGCTCTACCAACTGAGCTACGCCCGCGGGATTTTCGAGGGCAGAAAGATGGTTCCACCCCCGAAGCCAGGCAAGGAGGCGGCCCCGGCGCATGGCCGGGGCGCGCCCCCGTGAACTATTTCTGCCGGTACCGCCAGCCGGCGATGTCGGCGCCCTTCATTTCGACGCTGAAGCTGTGGCTCGCGCCCGGCTGGAGCAGCGGGATCTGCAGTTCCTTGCTCTCGACCACGGTCCCGGCGGCGGTGACGAACTCGACCACC
>JAEUJH010000458.1 GCA_016794825.1 Gemmatimonadota bacterium | reverse complement strand
TGACGCGTTGACCCGCCTCAGCGCCACGCCGACCACCGACTCGCGGATCACCGAAACGTACGCCCTGGCCGGGTACTCCTACGTGTTCATGGGGGAGAACTACTGCTCGGGCGTGCCGATCAGCAACTACAACGCGTCCGGCGACCTCGAGTTCGGAACGCCGCAGACCTCGACCCAGCTGTTCGAGGCGGCGGTTGCCCTGTTCGACAAGGGTCTGGCCGTTCAGGGCAGCGCCACCACGGCCAACCTGGCCAAGGTGGGCAAGGCGCGCGCGCTGTTGAACCTCGGTCGGTTTGCCGACGCGGCCGCGGCCGTGGCCGGCGTCCCGATCACGTTCACCTACAACACCACCCACACCACCGCGATCAACCGCCAGCAGAACGGGATCTTCTCGCTTCTCAACCAGGCGGAGCGGTTCTCGGTGGCGGAGCGGGACGGCGGCAACGGTCTCAACTTCCGCTCGGCCCAGGATCCTCGGGTACCGTGGGCGCGCCTGCCGGGGACCGACGTCGGCTTCGACAACGCGACGCCGCAGTATGACCAGGGCAAGTACGCCAACGAGTCGGCCCCGATCCCGGTGGCCAACGGGGTGGAGGCCGAGCTGATCGCGGCCGAGGTGGCGCTCCGGAACGGCGACGCCACCACCTGGTTGGGCAAGCTGAACGCCCTCCGGGCCAACACCGCGCTCTATCCGGCCAGTTTCCCGGCCGGCTTCCCGGCGGCGTTCCCCGCCCTGCAGCCGCTGACCGATCCGGGCACCGCGGCTGATCGGGTGGAACTGATGTTCCGGGAGCGGGCCTTCTGGCTCTACTTGACCGCTCACCGGCTCGGCGACCTCCGCCGGCGGATCAAGTTCTACAACGGCACCACCGCCGTGTTCCCGGGTTCGGGCGGCGCCGCGTACGTCATCGACGGCAACAACAAGGGCGGCGTCTTCGGGACCGACGTCAACCTGCCGGTGCCGTTCAACGAGACCAACAACCCCAGCTTCACGGGCTGCCTCGATCGGAACCCGTAGGCTCGGCAGCGAACGTCAAAAGGCCGGGGCGGCGCGAGCCGCCCCGGCTTTTTCGTGGCCATCGGTCGGGGCTGACCCCACCCCGAAAGAGGGGGTCTCGACGGGCCCCCTCGAGCCCCCGGCTCCGGCAATCGACTGACAGTCTGCGCCAGCGTCGCCCGGCCTTCATTCTCCCACCGGAGGCGGGTATTTTCAGCCCCGAATTTCCTGGGCCTGTGTCGGGGCGACACGTTTCGCACCCACGGAGGTGTGTCAAAGGCACACCCTGACCGGGCCCCGGCAACGCAAGACAGTATCGGACAAAGACTTAGTGTGGCGACATCCCCGGCACGGCGGGTGCCTTGTCGGGGCGTGATCCCCAGACGAGACGGGCCGGCATCACCGCCCCGTCGCCAGTGCAGGACCTGCGTTTTGTTCCCCTTTTCGGAGGCAACATGAGGATTCGTGTACTTCGCGGCCTCGCCTTGCTCGGCGCGTTGGTTGGCTTGACCACCAACGCGGTCGCCCAGCAAGGCGGCACCCTGACCGGCCGGGTCACCGATGGCGCCAGCAAGGCGCCTCTGGTCGGCGCGCGTGTGCTGGTCGTCGGCACGTCGCTCGCAACCACGACCAACGGCGAAGGTCGCTACCGCCTGGCCGGCATTCCGGCCGGCGCGCAGTCGATCCGGTTCTACCAGATCGGCTACGCGGCCACCACCAAGCCCGTCACGATCGACGCGAACACCGGCGCGACGCTCGACGCCGAGCTGTCGCTCACCCCGTTCACCCTCGACGAAATCGTCACCACGGCCACCGGCGAGGAATCCCGGCGGTCGATCGGCAACGCGGTGTCGACGGTCGATGTGGCGCCGCTCGTCGCGAGCGCTCCGATCGCCAACATGAACGACCTGCTGGTCGCCAAGGCCCCCGGCGTCGTGGTGCTCCCGGGTTCGATCACCGGCGCGGGCGCCCGGGTCCGAATCCGCGGCAACAGTTCGCTCTCGCTCTCGAACAACCCGATCTACTTCGTCGACGGCATCCGGGTCACCAGCGACGTCAACTCGCTGTCGATCGGCATCGGCGGTTCGGGCCCGAGCCGGATCAACGACCTCAACCCCGAAGACATCGAGTCGATCGATGTTGTCCGGGGTCCGTCGGCCTCGACCCTCTACGGCACCGACGCCGCCAACGGCGTGATCGTGATCAAGACCAAGCGCGGCCGGGCCGGCAAGACCAATTGGAACGCCTACGCCGAGCAGGGCTTCATCACCGATCGGAACACTTACCCGACCGCGTACCGTGGGTGGCGGAACACGTCCACCACCAGCAACACCACCCAGTGTCTGCTCGACCAAGTGGCGCGCGGGCTCTGCACCCAGGACAGCGTCAGTTCGTACAATCTCTGGGAGGACCCGGAGTCGTCGGTCCTCGGCACCGGGCACCGGAATCAGTTCGGCCTCCAGACGTCGGGCGGCACCGAGGCGGTCCGCTACTTCGTCTCCGGCGAGTGGGAGCAGGAGACCGGTCTCTACAAGCTCCCGAACGCGTTCGCCGCCAAGGCCTACGCCCAGCGGAACGTGACCACCCTGCCCGATGAGATGACGCGGCCGAACGCGCTCCGGAAGGTCAGCCTCCGGGCCAACGTCAACGCGACGCTCAACGACAAGATGGACCTCCAGGTGTCGAGCGGCTTCGTCACCAGCTCGCTCCGCCTGCCCCAGACCGACAACAACGCCAACGGGATCGGGTCGAACGGCTTCGGGGGCCCCGGCTTCCGGAACTACACCCTGACCATCGGCGGCCAGACCCGGAACAACCTCGGCTGGCGGCAGTCGACGCCCGACGAGATCTTCGGGTTCACCAACAAGCAGGACATCAACCGCACCATCACCAGCGGTACCTTCAACTACCGTCCGACCTCGTGGCTCTCGGCCCGGGCAGTGGCCGGCATCGACTTCATCTCGCGGCAGGACACCGAACTCTGCCGCCGCGACGAGTGCACCTTCGTCGGCACCAACCGGCTCGGCTTCAAGGATCACAACCGGACCACCTTCTTCAACTACACCGGCGACGCCTCCGCCACGGCCACCTACAAGTTCCTCGGCCTCGGCACCCGGTCGGTCATTGGCGTCCAGTACACCAAGGACAACAACACCCGGAACCTGGCGAGTGGCGAAGAGTTGGTCCCCGGGGCCACCACGGTCGGCGCCGGCGCCATCCTCTCGTCCGGCGAGGCGACCACCACCTCGGTGACCCTCGGCTACTTCGCCGAGCACCAGGTCAGCTGGAAGGACCGGGTCTACCTGACCGGCGCCGTCCGGTCCGACCGGAACAGCGCCTTCGGTAACCAGTTCGACCGGGTCTACTATCCCAAGCTCTCGCTCTCGTACGTGCTGTCCGACGAGCCGTTCTTCCCCCGTGGCGACTTCCTGACCAGCCTCCGGCTCCGCGCCGCGTACGGTTCGTCGGGCCGGCAGCCCGGCGGCAACGACGCGATCTCGTTCTTCACCCCGCAGACCGTCAGCCTCGACAACGTCGACACCCCGGGCATCGTGTTCAGCGCCCTCGGCGACCCGACGCTCAAGCCGGAACGGTCGCAGGAGATCGAGGCCGGCTTCGACGCCTCGTTCTTCAACGGGAACATGAACCTCGAGTTCACGTTCTACAACAAGAACAGCAAGGACGCGCTGATCAGCCGGATCATTGCCGGCTCCGTCGGCGCGGCGGTGACCCGGTTCGAGAACATCGGCGCCGTGCGCAACCGCGGCATCGAGGCCTCGCTCAACGTGATCCCGGTCAACAGCAAGTCGGTCGGCTGGGACTTCACCCTGAGCGGCTCCTACAACAAGAACAAGATCACCAGCCTCGGCGGCACCCCGCCGAGCGTCGGGACCACCACCTCCGACAAGGAAGGGTACCCGATCCAGGCGTGGTGGATGCGGACGTTCACGTATCAGGACAAGAACGGCGACGGGATCATCTCGCCGGACACGGCCACGGCCGTGCGTGAGCTGTTCGTGAGCGACACCAACGTCTACATCGGCCCGTCGCTTCCGGTGGCGGAACTCACCTTCTTCAGCGGCCTCGAGCTGTTCGGCCGGAAGCTCCGGATCCAGAGCCTCTTCGACGCCAAGCTGGGTGGGTATCAGCTGAACGGCACCGAGCGGATCCGCTGCGACAACCGGCTCAACTGCCGGGGCGCGGTCGACCCGAAGGCGCCGCTGTCCGAGCAGGCCCGGGCTATCGCGGTCCGCGTCCACCCCGCCCGGACCCAGGCCGGCTACGCCGAGAAGACGGACCTGCTCCGCTTCCGCGAGCTGTCGCTGACCTACACCATGCCCGACAAGTTTGCCCGCGCGCTGTTCAACGCGAGCCGGGTGACCTTCACGGCGGCCGGCCGCAACCTCGGGATCATCACCGGCTACACCGGCGTCGACCCCGAAGGCGGCTACTTCGGCGACAACATCGGCGTCCAGAGCGACTTCCAGACCGCTCCGCCTCCGACCTACTTCACCTTCCGGCTCAACGTTTCGTTCTAAGGAGAGCCACGGTGACTACTCATTCGAGGTTTTCGATGATTGCCAAGTCGATCCTGGGCCGGGGACGCTGGGTGGCGTCCCTCGGCCTCGCGGGTTCGCTCGTCCTCGGCGGCTGCGACAGCGTCCTCGAGGTGAACGATCCCGACATCCTGACCGACGTCAGTTCGGCGGCTGGGGCCATTGCCCTCAAGAACGGCGTCTTCCTCCGGATGGCGCAGGCCAACTCGGCCGGCGGCGACGCGCCCGACGGCCTTTTCCTGCTCGGCGGCCTCCTGGCCGACGAGTGGCAGTCGGGCGACACGTTCGAGCAGCGGAACTCCACCGACCAGCGGGTCGTCGCGCAGACCAACAGCTTCGTCGCCGACCTGTTCCGGCGGATCAACCGGGTGCGGGTCGAGGGCCACACGGCCATCA
>JAEUJH010000445.1 GCA_016794825.1 Gemmatimonadota bacterium | reverse complement strand
AACGTCAACCGGTTCTTCCTCCGGTGGACGCCCACCATCATGCATGACCTCCACGAGTCGGTCACGTACCTGTACGCCTCCACCGGCACCGGGCCGTACAACGAGGCCCTCGATCCGATCACGATCGACGAATGGTGGCTGCTGGCCAAGACCGAAGTCATGGAGATGACGAAGCGCGGCGTCCCCGGGGTCTGGACCTACGGGTTCTACGACGGCTGGGTCCCCAACTACATGTTCTTCATCGCCCACTCGCACAACGCCATCGGCCGGTTCTACGAGGTGCAGAGTTACGGCCCGGACACGACCACCGTCCGGCCCCCGGCCACGACCACCAGTCGCGAGTGGTTCCGGGCCAATCCCCCACTCGCCACGATCGCCTGGGGCCCCCGCAACAACACCAACATCCAGCAGTCGGCGCTCCTGATCGCGCTCAACCACGTCGCCAAGAACCGCGAACTCTACCTCGAGAATTACTGGCTCAAGAACAAACGGGCCGTGGCGCGCGGCAAGGACGGGCCGACCTATGGCTGGGTCATCCCGGCCGGTCAGCGCCGCAAGGCCGACGCCGCCGACGCGGTCAACGAACTCCGCCGCCAGGGCGTCGAGGTCCACACGGCCACCGCGCCCTTTACCGCCGGGAAGGTGGCGGTCCAGGCCGGTGACTGGATCATCCGGGGCGACCAGCCGTACCGGACCCTGGCCGACATGTACTTCGCGATCCAGAACTACGCCCCCGGCAATCCCCGCCCGTACGACGACACGGGCTGGACGTTCCCCCTGATGCGCAACGTCAGGATCACGGCCCTGACGGATGCGGGCGCCCTGACCCAGCCGATGACGCCCTTGACCGCGGACGCCCGGGCCTCCGGCGGCATCGTCGGCGACGGCACGGTCCTGATCGTCGATCACACCAGCGACAACAATCTGATGGCGTTCCGCTACCGCCATCGGGACGTGGCCATGGCCGCGGCCGAGGCCGACTTCAAGGCCGGGGGTCGGGACTTCCGGGCGGGGGCGTTCATCATCGCCCGGGCGGACCGGGCTCGCCTCGAGCCGACGCTGACGGAACTGGGCCTCACCGCCTACGCCGTGGCCGCGGCGCCGAGCGTCGCGACCCACGAGCTCGACCTCCCCCGGATCGGCTACGTCCATTCCTGGCAGCGGACCCAGGACGAAGGCTGGGTCCGGGCGGCCCTCGATACCTACGGCGTGCCCTATCAGTACTTCGCCGACCAGAAGCTGCGCGAGGGCAACCTCCGGTCGAAATACGACGTCATCGTCTTCCCTCACGTCGGCGGGACGGCCACCGCGCAGGTCAACGGAATCGCCAAGACCGGCGACCGGCCGTTGCCGTATCGGAAAACCGCCGAGACCCCGAACCTCGGCGCGCTCGACGAGAGCGACGACATCCGCGGCGGCATGGGCCTCGACGGCCTGGTCGAACTGGCCCGCTTCGTTCAGGACGGCGGGACCCTGATCGTCGAGGGCGCCACCGCGACGATCTTCCCCGAGTACGGCCTGACCTCCGGGGTGACCGTCGAGGAGCCGGCCCAGCTGTTTGCCCGCGGGTCGGTGATGCGCGGCGTGGTGAGCGATCGGACCAGCCCGCTGGCCTACGGGTTCGACGCCCAGGTGCCGGTCTACTTCAACCAGGCCCCGGTGCTCTCGGCCGGTGGCGGGATCCCGGCGGAGTTCGCGTCGTTCTTCGGCGGCACCCCGGCCGGCCCGAGCCAGAACACGACCCCGATGGCGTCCCGGCTCACGCTGTCGCCGTGGGAAGGCGACAGCGCCGAGGCGCGACCCCGGCGCGACGGCGCCGAGGCCGATCAGCAGCTGGCCGAGTTCCGGCGGGTGGCGCGGGCGTTCGGACTCGGGAACGAAAGCGCCCAGCCCCGGGTGGTACTCCGGTTCCCGGCCAATCCGGCCGACATGCTGCTCTCGGGCACCCTGGTCGGCGGACAGGCCCTCGCCAACCGCGCCCAGTTGGTGGACGCGCCGGTCGGAAAGGGCCACGTGGTGATGTTCGGGATCCGGCCGTTCTGGCGGTGGCAGACCCAGGGGACCTTCTTCCTGGGCTTCAACGCCATCCTCAACTGGAACGACCTCGACGCCGGGAAGGCGGGCGCCGGGTCGGCCAGGACCACCGACGGTCGTTAGGCTCGGTTCGATCGGTCTGATCGCCCTGCTCGGGGCGTCGGTCGGGTGTGGGGCCCAGCGCCTCACGCTCGACCCGCCCCCCAGGGGTGCCCAGGCCCGGGCCCTGACCGGCGACACCCTCTGGTCGGTGGCCCTGCCCACCGACGTCGCCCGCGATCGGGCGGCCCGGCTGATCGCGGCGCAGCGGCGGAGCCAATCCAACCCCGACGACGAAGCCACGCTCGTTCTCCACGGCCGCCGGCTGGCCGAACTCGGCCGGCTCCGGGAGGCGGTCGCCGTCTACTCGGCCGGCCTCGATCGGAATCCGCACGACGCCCGGCTGCGCCGTCGCCGAGCCGAACTCCTGCTCCTCCTCCGCGAGCCGGACGCGGCCCTGGCCGAGTTGGACCAGGCGGTGACCCGCGCCCGGACCACGCCCGACCGACGGGAATACACCGAGGACGACGAAGGCAACCTCACCGCCGGCTCGACCCTGCATGCCAGCCATTGGCTCCGCGGCATCGCCCACTACGTCCGCGGCGACCCCGCCCGCGCCCTGATCGACCTGACCGAGGCGGCTCGAACGGCCAGCCACGCGGATGAACTCGTGGCCACCGAGTACTGGCTCTACCTGACGCTGCGTCGGCTGGGGCGGCCTGTCGAGGCGCGGGAAGTCCTCCGGGCCATGCCGCCGGAGTCCGTGGTGGTGGCCCGACGGCCCGAGTGGCGGGTCCTCCGCACCCTGGGCGGCAGCCGCCCGCTCGATTCGCTCCAGCTCGACGTCCTCGCCACCGGCGACCGGGAGGCGGAGACGATCTACCTGTATGGCCTCGCGGTGACGATGCTGACGGGAGGACAGGCGGCGGAAGGGAAGGCCCTGCTCGGGATCGTGGGACCGCTCGGCCAATGGCACCAGCTGGCGGCCGTCGCGGCCGATGCCGATCTGGCTCGGCTCGCCGCGCCCTGCCCCGGACCGTTGCCGGCCCTTCC
>JAEUJH010000405.1 GCA_016794825.1 Gemmatimonadota bacterium | reverse complement strand
CTGGCCGGTTCCGCCGCCGAAGAGGTCGTCGGCCGCCGGTTGCCGGCTCCGCTTCACGACCCGCCTGCCTGCCCCGCCTGGCGCGCCGCCTGCACGGTGTTCATCAGCAGCATCGCGATGGTCATCTTCCCCACCCCGCCGGGCACCGGCGTGATGGCGCTGGCCACCTCGGCCACCGGGCCGTAGGCCACGTCGCCGACGATCCGGTAGCCCTTCGGCGCGGTCGAGTCGGACACCCGGTTGATCCCGACATCGATGACCACGGCCCCCGGCTTGACCATGTCGGCGGTGACGAACTCGGGCTTCCCGATGGCCACCACCAGGAGGTCGGCGAGCCGGGTGATGGCCGGCAGGTCGCGGGAGCGGGAATGACAGATGGTGACGGTGCAGTTGCCGCCCGGAGTGTCCTGGACCAGGAGGCTCGCCATCGGCTTGCCGACGATGTTGGAGCGCCCGACGATGACCGCGTGCATCCCCTTGGTCTCGATCCCGGAGCGGATCAGCATCTGCTGGACCCCGAACGGCGTGGCGGGCCGGAAGGCGGTCTGATCGCCCACCGACAGACGGCCGACGTTCATCGGGTGGAACCCGTCGACGTCCTTGGCCGGATTGATCCGGAGCAGAACCCGTTCGCTGTTGATGTGCTTCGGCAGCGGCAGTTGGACCAGGAACCCGTGGATCCGGGGGTCGGCGTTGAGCCGGTCGACCGTCGCGAGCAGCTCGGCCTCGGTCGTTTCGGCCGGCAGGCGGATCGTCTCCGAGTGCATCCCGGCCTCGATACAGGCCTTGCCCTTGCTGGCCACGTAGACCTTGCTGGCCGGATCCTCGCCCACGATGACGACGGCCAGCCCGGGCTGCACGCCGCCCGCCACCAGTTTGGCCACCTCGCCCGCGAGGTCGCGCCGGATCTCGTCGGCGATCCGGGTGCCGTCGAGGACGCGCGCGGTCACTTGGCCACCCCCATCGCCCGGGTCTCGCGAATGACGGTCACCCGGATCTGCCCGGGATACTGCAGCTCGCCCTCGATCCGCTTGGCGATCGTCTCGGCCAGCTCCTGCGCCTTGGCATCGTCGATCTTTTCCGGTACCACGATGACCCGGACCTCCCGCCCCGCCTGAATGGCGTTGACCTTGTCGACTCCCTCGAAGCTGGTGGCGATTTCCTCCAGCTTGGTGAGCCGTTTGACGTACGTCTCGAACGCTTCCCGCCGGGCACCGGGACGCGACCCGCTGATCGCGTCGGCGGCCTGGACCAGGACCGACTCGGCGGTCTCGTGCGGCACGTCGTCGTGATGCGCGGCGATGCAGTTGATGACCAGCGGATTTTCGCGGTACTTGGTGGCCATCTCCACGCCGAGTTGAACGTGGGTGCCCTCGCTCTCGTGGGTCAGCACCTTGCCGACGTCGTGGAGCAGTCCGCCGCGCTTGGCGAGCTGGACGTCGAGATGCAGCTCGGCCGCCATCATGCCCGCGATCCAGGCCACTTCCTTCGAGTGGTCGTAGATGTTCTGGCCGTACGACGTCCGGTACCGCATCCGGCCGATCAGCTTGATCATCTCGGGATGGAGCCCGTGGATCCCGGTCTCGTAGGCGGCCTGCTCACCCAGTTCGACCAGCTGCTCCTCGAGTTCCTTCTGGATCTTCTTGACGATCTCCTCGATCCGACCGGGGTGGATCCGGCCGTCGGTGATCAACGCCTCGAGGGCCCGGCGGCCGACTTCGCGGCGGACCGGGTCGAAGCAGGAGACGATGACGGTGTCGGGGGTGTCGTCGATGATGAGGTCGACGCCGGTGGCCATTTCGAAGGCGCGGATGTTCCGGCCTTCCCGGCCGATGATCCGGCCCTTCATCTCGTCGCTGGGGAGGGCCACGGCGGCCACCGTGGTCTCGGCCGTGTGCTCGGCCGCGACCCGCTGGATCGACATCGCGATGATCCGCTTGGCCTCGCGCTCGGCGTTCTTCTTGGCCTGGTCCTTGATGTCGCGGGCCAGCGCGGCCGCCTGGGCCCGGGCCTCGTCCTCGACCCGCTGGAAGAACTCGCGGCGGGCTTCCTCGACCGACAGCCCGGCGATCCGTTCGAGCCGCTGGCGCTGTTCGTGGACCAGCGCGTCGACTTCCTTGGCGCGGGCGTCGAGGGAGAGTTCCTTCTGGGCCAGGGCGCTCTGCTGCCCCGACACCGCCTTGGCCTGCCGGTCGAGCTCCTCGCTCCGCCGGGTCAGGCCGCGTTCCCGCTCCTCGAGCCGTCGCTCCGACCGCTCCGATTCTTCCCGGCGCCGGACCAGATCCTTCTCGGCGTCCTCGCGGAGCTTGAGGGCCTCCATCTTGCCCTCGACCACCGCGGCCGCCTTGGCCTTGTCCGCCTCTTCGCGGGCCCGGCCGATGACCTGCTTGGCGTTCCGTTCGGCGGTTTCGAGGAGACCCGCCGCGTCCTTCCCCTTCGATTTCAGCGTCGCCCGGTAGCCCAGCAGGGCGATGATCGCACCAGCGAGAACTCCTCCACCGGCGAGGAGTATTTCGACGAACGGCATGTAGTATCTCCGAGGGCCGGAGTCCGGAGACTCGGCCCCTACTCTTTGGGGCTCACCAATCGCGTCAGCCGTTCCGTCACCGCTTCGACCCTGCGGTCGGTGGCGGCGGCGGCCTGACGCGCCTGAAACAACTCATCCGTGACGGCAAAGCCCGCCAGGATCGCGGCCCGATGGGCGTCGACCGTCGGCAGCGCGGCCCGGATTCTCTGAAAGGCCCGATCGAAGTGGGCAGCTACTTCGGCCGTGTATTCCGCCGAATGATCCGAGCTGACCAGCAGCCGGAGCCCACCGATGACGACCTCGACCGGTTTCGGCGCGGTCATCGAGCCTCTCCACTCACCTGTTCGCCCACGAACCGGAGCCGGGTGCGGAGCTGTTCGAGTTGCTCCCGGGCATGCCCGATCCGGTCCCGCAGGCGTTCGTTTTCCGCTTCGACCTCCGCCACCCGCTGCCGGAGGAGGGTCAGGTCGCCGGTCGTCACGGCCGGGACCCGGTTCTTCGTTTCCTCGAGCTCGGTCTCGGCCTTGAGGCAACGGCGCCGCCAGCCGGCCAGCTCGTCTTCGAGCAGCCGCGCGACCCGCTCCAACTCGGCCAAGGCCCGATCAGGTACGAAGGGTGACCCCAAGCTGTTTCTCCAAGGCTCCGCGCATCCGCGTCACCGCGTGATCGACTTCCGTGTCCTTGAGGGTCCGGTCCCGGCCCCGGAACACCAGCCGGATGGCCAGACTCCGCGTTTCGGGCGGCAGGCCGGCGCCGCGGTACTCGTCGATCGGGTCGACCGACTCGACCAGCGCGCCCCCGACCCGGCGGCACTCCGCCATGACCCGTTCGGCCGACACCGACCACGGCACCACCAGGGCAAGATCGCGGGTGGCGGCCGGCACCGTCGGCGGCGGAACGAACGGGGGCACCGCTCGGGGCGCCGGATCGAGGTCGACCTCGAACCCGAACAGCGGGCCCGCCCATGGCGGCGCGTCCGCCTGGATCGGAGCCGCCCGCCCCACCACGGCCTCCCCAGCCACCGCAACCAACTGGCCCTCTTGAACTTGCACCGACGCTCCGGGATTCGCCAGGGAGACGACCCGGGCAAAGAGGCCCTTGAGATCCCACCAGTCGACGTCCGCCGGCGCCCCACCCGAGGTCCAGTGCGGGATTTCCCGGGCCCCGGTAATGACGCCACCAACCCGGATGGTCTCGACCGGCCGACCGTCATGCCCGGGGGCGAACCCGGTCCCGATCTCGAACAGCCGGACGTCCCGGACCTGGGCCGCCCAATTGAGTTCGACCTGGCGGGTCAGGCCCGGCAGGAGCCGCTCCCGCAGGAACCCATGATCGGCGGAGAGCGGATTCAACACCGACACCGCCCGATCGCCCGTGGCGGGGCCGATCGGGAGGAGGATCGCCTCGAACAGACCTTCGGCCACCAGGCCCTGTCGCACCTGACCGGCCACGTCGTGAATCGGTGCGTTGGACTGGGCCCCGACCCGGAACGGCCGGAGGGTGTCGGGGAGCCGGTCGTAGCCGTA
>JAEUJH010000389.1 GCA_016794825.1 Gemmatimonadota bacterium | reverse complement strand
ACCTGGACCTGGCCGTCGTCGGACCCGGTGTACAGCAGCCCCGCCTTGACCCGCGATTCGGCGACGGTAAAGAGAGTGCCGTAGTCCTGGACCCCGTCGTTCCGGGCCAGCTTGACGTCCTTGAGCTTGAGGCCGAGGAGTTCGAGGGTGTCCCGGTCGACCGCGGTGGTCAGGTCGCCGCTGATCACCTTCCAGGAGTGGCCACGATCGGTCGACTTGAAGAGCCGGTTGCCGCCGATATAGACGGTGGCCGGATCATGGGGCGAAATGATGAAGGGCGTGTCCCAGTTCCACCGATAGGGCTTCTCGCTGGCGGGGGCCTCCGGCCGGATGCTCTTCTGCTCGCCGGTGACCTTGTCCATCCGCGAGAGGTACCCCTCCTGCGACGACGTGTAGATGATCCGGGCGTTGGTCGGATCGATCAGGTTGACGAACCCGTCGCCACCCGGAATGGTCCACCAGTCGGCGTCGGTAATGCCCTCGGAGTGCCGGACGGCCGATGGCCCGCACCACGACTGGTTGTCCTGGAGGCCGCCGCAGACGTTGTAGGGCACCTGCATGTCGTAGCTGACGTGATAGAACTGCGACACCGGCAGGTGGGGCAGCCAGAGCCACTTCTTGCCCTTGTCGCGAGAGATGGCGACTCCGCCGTCGTTCCCGATCATCAGGTGGTTCGGATTGGCCGGATTGATCCACATCGCGTGATGATCGACGTGGATCCGCTCGGCACCGTCCGATCGGAACGTCTTCCCGCCGTCGTCGGAAATCGAGAGCGGCGTTTCGGGCAGATAGACTCGGAGGTCGTTCACCGGATCGACCTTGATGACGCCGAAGTACATCGGGCGGCCGTTGTGCGACCCCATCTTGCGCCAGGTCGACCCCGCGTCGTCCGATCGATACACCCCGCCCTGCTTGTCGTGCTCGACCCGGACGTACACCACGTTCGGATTGGCGCGGAAGATGTCGATCCCGATCCGGCCGAGCGGGCCCTCCGGCAGACCGCCCGCAAGTCGCCGCCAGGTCCGGCCGCCATCGGTGGTTTTCCAGAGGCCGCTGTTGGGCCCGCCGCCGTTGAACCCGAAACTCGCCCGCCGGCGCTGGTAGGTGGCGGCGTAGAGAACCTTGTTGTTGGTGGGATCCATGACCAGTTCGGTGCCGCCCGCGTCCTGCCCGGCGTCGAGCACCTTGGTCCAGGTCAGGCCGCCGTCCGTGGTCTTGTAGATCCCCCGCTCGCCACCGGACCGCCACAGATCACCGAGCGCCGCCACGTAGACGATGTCGTGGTCGGTCGGATCGATCACGATCCGGGCAATCTGCTTCGACTCCCGCAGCCCGGCGGCGGTCCAGGTCCGGCCCCCGTCGGTCGACTTGTGGAGCCCGTCGCCCCAGGATGAACTCTGCCGGTTGTTGGCCTCGCCGGTACCGACCCACACCAGATTGGGATCGTCGGGCGGAATGGCCACCGCTCCGATCGAGACCATTGCCGCCGAGTCGAAGACCGGGGTCACCGTGATCCCGCCGTTCTCGGTCTTCCAGAGCCCGCCGGTCGCGGCCGCGATGTAGAACACGTTCGGGTCGCGCTCGAGCACGGCCAGGTCGTCGATCCGACCGCTCGGCCCGGTCGGTCCGATATTGCGGAACCGGAGCTTGTCGAAGGGCCCGCCCTTGGCCGTCGTCGGCTCGGAGCGGGAAGGTGTCTGCGCCACGAGCGCGACCGGAACCAGGGACAATTGGAGGAGCAGAAGGAACGAGCGAACGGGCGACACGGAAGGCCTCCCCTGCGGGAAATGACGGGTCGGTAAAGTGGCGGGTAACGTAGCGACGGGCCCGGGACGCTCCAAACGCGTCAGCAGCGCGCGGGACGGGGCAGCATCAGCGGGCCGTCGGCCGCGAACGGACCCCGCACCATGAAGACGAAGTCCCGCTCGCCGGGTTCGAGCGCCTCGGGACCACCGGTCAGATCGTGCGGCTCCGACCGGAACGCCGCGTCGAGCCGGTCGGGCGAGAAATAGGTCACCACTTCGTCGACCGATTCGCCCAGGCCGGCCAGGAGCCGCTCGAGCGACGGCATGGCTGGCCCCACCACGTCGTAGAGCGCGAGGGTCCGCCCCCGCCGCACCGCGATGACCGCCACGTCGAGCTCGGGGAGGTAACGGATCGGGCTCCGATACTCATAGAACGCCCAGCAGGCCTTCTCCGCGCCCACGCCCAGAACGGTCGACACCGGCGCCCGCGA
>JAEUJH010000379.1 GCA_016794825.1 Gemmatimonadota bacterium | reverse complement strand
TTCTTCACCGGTTCGGTGGCGGTCCGGGCGGGCCGGGTTGCCTCGGCGCGGCGGATCCTTGCCGCGCTCGAGCGGCTCCGCTATCCGCTCCAGGAACTCGATCGCTCGGCGGGTCGGCTTCTCCAGGCGACCATCGACCTGGCCGAGGGCCGGCCGCGGGACGCCCTGGCGGAGGCGGCTGGCTCCGTCTACTTCGATCACGAAGCCTTCCGGCTGGGCCTGGCGGTCGGATCGTTCGATCGCCTCGGGGTGGCGGACTCGGCGCGGCTGGCCGCCGACCGGCTGGCTGCCGGGTTCTATTTTGGTTGGGAGGCGCAGCTCGAAGCCATCCGCAACGCGCGCCGGTCCGAGCGGTAGCTCAATCAGATCCTCACAAGTATCGAACCTCGGCCGCCAGGCCAACAGTAGCGGCCACTGAAGCGACCTCTCCGCGCGCCCCTCGGTGGGTGTAATGGCTGGGGCGGCTGCCGGAAGAACAGTCGTCCAGGCCTGAAGCGGCCTGCCAATTCGGAGGAACAGCATGTGGCACCAACTGGCCGTCGCCGCGGCGCTCGCGACGGACCCCCGCCCCCAACCGGGGTTCGACCACGCCGAGTTCGATCGCCTGCTCCGGACCCACGTGCTGGACGGCATGGTCGACTACGATGCCTTTGCCGCCGACCCCGGTTTCGACCGGTATCTCGGCCAGCTGGCCGCCACCGACCCGGCCGGGTGGGCTCGCGACGAACAGCTCGCCTTCTGGTTGAACGCCTACAACGCCTACACCATCCGCCTGATCGTCAAGCACCGCGAACGCGGTTCGATCCGCAACATCAATCGCGCCCTCGGCCTCTTCAAGGGCCTCGGCCCGTGGGCGGAAAAGCTGGTGGTGGTGGGCGGGACGACCTACGACCTCGAAACGGTGGAGCAGCAGATCATCCGGCCGACGTTCCGGGAACCCCGCATTCACTTTGCCCTGGTGTGCGCGGCCATGGGGTGCCCTCCCCTCCGCTCGGAGGCGTATCGGGGCGCCGATCTGGAGCGGCAACTCGAGGATCAGAGCCGGATCTTCCTGACCCAGTCGCCGGACAAGAACCGGGTCGACCTGGCGCGCCGGACCGTCTGGGTCAGCGAGGTGTTCAAGTTCAACGACTACGCCAAGGACTTCGGCGGCTCGGACGCGACGATCATGCGGTTCATCGCCCACTACTATCCCGCCGGGCCCGAGCGGGATCTGCTCGAGTCGGGGTCGGCCAAGTTGGCCTACACGAAGTACGACTGGACCCTGAACAGCCAGGAGCAAGCGCGGAAGCGCGCGGCCTCGGTCGGGCGAGGCCGATGATGACGCGGGCGGTTCGCGTGGTGGCGATCGTCGCGGTGGTCGCCGGGCTGGTGGCGCTCGGCCGGGTGTTCGGCGATCGACTGCCGGTCTTCGTGGAGTGGGTTCGCGGCCAGGGGGCGCTCGCGCCGGTGGTGTTCGTGGCCGGCTATGCCGCGGCGGTGGTGGTGCTGGTGCCGGGGTCGCTCCTGACGCTCGCGGCCGGCGCGATCTTCGGACTTCGGGACGGAGTGGCGATCGTATTCGTCGGCGCCGTGGCGGGCGCGTCGGCCGCGTTCCTGATCGCCCGGCACCTCGTGCGCCGCCCCTTCGAACGGCGGCTCGCCGGCGACGCCCGGTTTGCCGCGATCGATCAGGCCGTGAGCCGCGAGGGTCGGAAGATCGTCTTCCTGCTCCGCTTGTCGCCCATTTTCCCGTTCAGCCTGCTCAACTACGGGCTCGGCCTCACCCAGGTCCGGTTTGCGGACTACGTGGCGGCTTCGATCGGGATGCTTCCTGGCACGTTTCTCTACGTCTACTATGGCAAGCTGGCTGGCGACGTGGCCAGCCTGGCCGCCGGAGCCGCGACGCCCAAGGGGACCGGGTACTGGCTGGTGCTCGGCCTCGGCCTCGCCGCCACCGTGGCCGTCACCGTGTTGATCACCAGGCTCGCACGACGGGCGCTGGCGTCGGAAGCCGGAGTTTCCTGATGACGGCGCCGGTTACGATCGAGCCGATGGATCAGCACAACCAGCGGCTCGTGGACCAGGTCCATCCGCCGACGTGGCGGAATCCGACGCCTCGGGATCGCTACCATCTCGCCGTCCTCGGCGCGGGCACCGGTGGCCTGGTGTCGGCCGCCGGGGCGGCGGGTCTGGGTGCTCGGGTGGCATTGGTGGAGCGCCACCTGATGGGGGGTGACTGTCTCAACGTCGGGTGCGTGCCTTCGAAGGCGTTGATCGCCGCGGCCCGGGCGTGGGAAGTCGCGCGCCGGGCCGCCGCCGACTTCGGCGGTCCGGCCGTGTCGGACGCGGGCGACTTCGGCGCGGTCATGGAGCGGATGCGTCGGCTCCGGGCGGGGTTGAGTCCGGTCGACGGCGCGGCCCGGTTTGCCGGGCTCGGCGTCGACGTCTTTCTCGGCGGGGGGCGATTCACCAGTCCCGAGACCCTCGAAGTCGGCGGGCGGACGATCCGGTTCCGGCGCGCCGTGGTGGCCACCGGCGCGCGGGCCGTGGCACCCCCGATTCCAGGCCTCGCTGAAGCCGGGTATCTCACGAACGAAACGCTGTTCTCCCTGACCGAACTGCCGAGACGCCTGCTGGTGATCGGCGGCGGTCCGATCGGGTGCGAGATGGCGCAGGCGTTCACCCGGTTCGGCAGCGAGGTCACGCTGGTCGATCAGGCCACCCGGATCCTCGGTCGGGACGACGCCGACGCCGCGGCGATCGTGGCCGCCGCGTTGCGCGCCCGAGGCGTTCGTTTCGAACTCGGCGTCGGCGTGACGGGCGTGGCCAGGGACGCCACGGGCCTTCGGGTGACGGTGCGGCGGGATGGGACCGATCGCGTCATCGAGGCCGATCGGATTCTGGTGGCGGCCGGACGGGCACCTAACGTCGATGGCATCGGTCTCGAGGTGGCCGGGGTGACATTCGATCGAACCGGGGTTCGAGTCGACGACCGGCTCCGGACCTCCAACCCCCGGATCTACTCCGTGGGTGACGTCTCCTCCCGACTCCAGTTCACCCACCACGCCGACTTCCAGGCTCGACAAGTCATTGCCAACGCCCTGTTCTTCGGGCGGGGGCGGGCCAGCCGGCTGATCGTGCCGTGGGTGACCTACACCACCCCGGAGTTGGCTCACGTTGGGCTGACGGCGGCAGCGGCGCGAGAACAGGGTCGGCGGGTCGACGAGATCGTCGTCCCGTTCCACGACGTCGACCGCGCGGTGCTCGACGGCGAGGCCGAGGGGCTCCTGAAGGTGGTCCTGGCGGAGGGGGGCGACCGGATCCTTGGCGTAACCGTCGTCGGGTCCCATGCCGGCGAGATGATCGGCGAGGCGGTCGTGGCCATGACCAACGGGCTCGGGCTCGGCGCGATCGGGCGCGCGATGCATCCGTATCCGACCCAGGCCGAGGCGTATCGCAAGGCGGCGGATCAATGGCGCCGCACCAAGCTCACGCCGTTGGCTCGCCGGCTCCTCGGCGGCTGGTTCCGAGTGTTCGGCTGATGGCCTCGTTCGACGAGCTATCGACCAGGAATCGGTTGCTGCTGGCCGCCTACCCGTGGCGGCGGGCGGAACCAGCGTGGGCCCCGCCGCGCGGTCCGCTGAGCGAGCTGCGCGTCGCGATCGTCACCAGTGCGGGGTTCTACCGACCCGGGCTCGATCTGCCGTTCCGTCCAATCCTCGGAGGCGATGCCTCGTGGCGGGCCCTGCCCACCGATGTCGACCTCAGCGTCCTTCGGCTCGGTCAGGTGAGCCACTCGTTCGACCGGCGGGCGCTCAAGGCGGATCCCGCGTCCGGGTTTCCGGTACCGCACTTGGCGGCCCTCGCGGCGGCGGGCATCATCGGCGCGGTCGCGCCCCGCCACATCAGCGTCAACGGGTCGATCCTCGCGGCCGGGCGCCTGGTCAAGCATACCGGGCCCGCTGTCGCGGACCTCCTGGCTCAGGACCGAGTCGATCTAGCGCTGTTCGTTCCGGTGTGACCCCTCTGCACGCAGTCCGTGGGACTGCTCGCGGCGGCGGTGGAACGACGGGGCATCGCGACCGTGTCGATCGCCCTGGTTCGGGAGGTGGCGCTGCGGGTGGGCGCGCCGAGGGCCCTGGCCGTTCCGTTCCCGTTCGGCCGGCCTCTCGGCGGGCCGGGCGACGTCGATCGCCAGCGCGCGGTGGTCGAGGCGGCGCTCAATCTGATTCGGCATCCGGGCCCTGGCCCGGTGCTGGAAGACTTTCCTGTGTCGCCAGCTGATTCGGCTGGCCCTTCTTCGCGAGATGGATCATGACTGGCAGGTCGTACCTCAAGGTGTTGCTGCTCCTCGGGTCATTGTCGCCCCTGACGATTCGAATGGCCGAGGCCCAGGCCGCGGCCGTCGCCGGCATCGTGCGAGCCCAGGCCGGGGCACCAATCCCGGGAGCGCGGGTTCGCTTTGAGATGGGTGCGACGATCGAGACCGACGACCGCGGTCGGTTCCGGTTGGAGATCCCGGCGGGGCAGGCCGGCTGGCTGGAGCTGACGGCCGTGGGCTACACCGCGGAACGGATCGCGCTCGGCCCGGTGGGGGTCGGTCAGGTTCGGGAGATCGCGGCGACGCTTCGTCCCCTCTATTTGCTCGAGCCGATCGCGGTCGTCGCGTCGCGCGAACGCCCGCTGCTCGACACCCGCGACGCCGTCACCGGTGGAGCCGTCGAGGCACGGGAAATCGCGGCTCTGCCGACGGATGCCCGAGACCCGCTGTCGCTCCTCTTCAACATCCCGGGCGTGGCGCAGGCCACCTCCTACTTCGGCGACGCACCGACGCTCTCCTTCAATGGCGGGAACTCCTTGTACACGCAGTATGTCGTCGACGGACTCGACGCCAACGAAGGCTTCCTGGGCGGACCGCGGGTCGAGTTGCCCCTCGGCGCCATCCGCCGGATCGACGCCCTGGTCAACGGCTACTCGACGGCGTTCGGGCGGAGCTCGACCGGGGTGGTCGACTTCCAGACCCTGACCGGTGGCGACCAGCTCCGCGGTGATGTATTCGGCTCCTGGCGACCGGGCCGTCCGTTCGACGCTCCCAACAAGGTGCCGTTCGGGGCGGTTCCGGAGGCGGTGGCGCGGCGTCAGGACGGCTTTCAGCGCCTGCAGGTTGGCGGCAATTTGACGGGTCCGCTGGCGCGCGGGCGCACCTACGGCGCCATGGCGGTCGAGTACACGTCCGAAACCGAGGACCGGATCGGGTCGACGGCCCTGGCGCCTTTTCTCGGGAGCGAAGACCGGACCAAGATCAAGGCCTTTGGTCGGATCGATCATGCCTGGAACTCCCGGCATCATACCACGCTCCGCTTTGCGGGCAGTTCGGTGAGTCGGGCGGGGCAGGGCAACGGCGTCATCACCCCGGAGGCGGACATCACCACGCGCCGAGTCGGGACCCTCACGGCGCTGACTCACCGCACCATGCTGGGTGGCGGCCGGACCAGCAACACCGCCAGTGTCCAGTTCGGCACTTTCCGGTGGTTCTTTCCGCCGACTGGGAGCGACTTCTCGAAGCCGCAGGTGACCGTGGTGACGCCGGGCCTGGCGGTCGAGGCGGTGGTGGGATCGAGCAACTTCGTCTTCGACGAGACCGAGCGGCAGTTCCAGCTCCGCAACGTGCTGGAGACCACGATCGGGCGGCACAATCTCCAGGTCGGCGCGGATCTGGTGGCCGGTCGGTTCGAGCTGACGGCGGCCGGGACCAATCCGAACGGGTCGTACGTGGTGTTCGACGACGGCAACATCGTCGGCCGGCCGGGGGAGCCGCTCCGGTTGTCGGACATCCCGGCCAACGTCAGGGTCCAGAGTTACACCGTGGACGCGAGCCCGCAACAGGTCGATCTCAACCAGACCGTGGTCGGCGCGTTCGTGGCCGATGTCTGGCGGGTCAACCCGGCGTTGACGGTGCAGATCGGGCTTCGGTGGGACTACGACGACCTGACCAGTCGGGGCCAGAGCAAGCCCGACCTCGACAACTTCCAGCCGAGGGTCTCGTTCAACTGGTATCGGACCGCCCGGAGCGTGGTCCGGGGCAGCGCCGGGATCTACACCGGCAAGCTCCCCTACGCGATCTACTCCGACGCGATCCAGCTGGGGCCCGACGGCAACGCGGTGGTCACCTTCACCGGCACTGACGCGCCGGGCTACCTTCGAGGGCCGACGCCGGCGGAGCTGCGGCAACGGCGCGATGAGCTGCCGCCGCGCGAGGTCTTCCGGACCTTTGCCCTGGGCCTCGAGCAGCCGTGGAGCATCCAGGCCACTCTGGGATGGCAGCGCCAGATCGGGGAGGATTGGGCGGTGGCGGTCGACGCGGTTTGGTCGGAGACCCGCGATCTGCCGCGCAACGTCGACCTCAACCCGTCGTCGCGACGGATCGGCCCCGGCGACCGGGTCGACCAACCCTGCGCCAGCGCATTCGACTGCCCTGCCGACGGCACTCGGCCCGTGGCGCCGGTGGCCGGTGGGTTCCGGCGGTTGTCTACCAGCGAGTCCGGCGGTCGGGCCACCTATCTTGGCCTGTCGACCTCGATCAGCCGGCGGCTGGGGCGGCTCGCGCTCGACGGCAACTGGACCTGGTCGCGCTCGAAGACCGACACCGAGGACATCAACTTCACCGCGGCCGAGGCCAACTGCTTCTCGGCCGACCGCGTCGATGCGGTGACCGGGGCCGCCTGCACCAGCACCGAGTGGGCCGATGCCAACAACGACCGCCGCCACCACGTGACGCTCCGCTCGATTTATCAGGCCAGTCGTCGGATCGAGCTGTCCCTCATTGGCGACTTCCAGACCGGTCAGCCGATCAACCGCCTGGCGGGGGTCTCGACCGCGGCTGGCAACGCCAGCTACGACCTGCTCGGCGTCGGCCCGGTGCGCGGCAACGCGTTCCTCGGCAATGGGCCGCGGTTCGTTGGCGTCCCGCGGAACGGCGAGCGGCTGCCGGCGTTCTTCGACCTTCGCGCCAGCATCCAGTACCGGCTGCCGGTGGCCGACGGGTTGGTGG
>JAEUJH010000333.1 GCA_016794825.1 Gemmatimonadota bacterium | reverse complement strand
GGCCCGGGCCGCGGCGGAGAAGGAAGCCGGATGAGCGGGGCTGGTCTGACGATTCTCTCGACCCTGGTGGTCATCGGTCTGCTCGTGTTCGTGCACGAGCTGGGGCACTTCCTGGCCGCCAAGTGGGCCGGCATCTACGTCCACCGATTCTCCCTCGGCCTCGGGGCCCCGATCCGGGCGCTGTCGTTCCGCCGGGGCGAGACCGAGTACTCGGTGTCGTGGCTGCCGCTCGGTGGCTACGTCAAGATGGCGAGCGCCCTCGAGGACGCCGGATCGGCGCTCGAAGGCGGGCAGGCGGGGGTCGAGGTTCCGCCCGACCGGATGTTCGAGGCCAAGCCGGTCTGGGTTCGGATGGTGGTCATCCTGGCCGGCGTGGTGATGAACGGCCTGTTTGCCTGGCTGGTCTTTTCCGGGCTCGTCTACTTCAAGGGCATTCCGATCTTCCCGTCGACGGTGGTGGCCGCGGTGGACAGCGCCGGCCTCCCGCCCGGCGCGGAGTCGCTCCGGCAGCTCCAGTACGGCGATCGGATCGTGTCGATCGACGGCGCGCCGGTCTCCTCGTGGCAGGCGGTCCAGCGGTCGTGGCTGGCCGAGGGCGACAGCGTCCGGATCGGTCTGGATGGCGGCCGCGTCGTGTCGGTGCCGCGCGGGGTCGAAGCCGAACGGCGGCAGGCGGTCCGCGCCATCCGGCCGTGGCTGCCTCCGGTCATCGGGACCGTGGTGGCCGGCCGGCCGGGAGCCAAGGCCGGTCTGGCCGAGGGCGATACGGTGGTGACGTTCGATGGCGAGCCGATCCGCGAGTGGCGCGACATGGTGAGCCGGATCGAGGCGCGGGCCGACCAGCCGGTCACCCTGGTCGTCGGTCGGGCCGGGGGGCGGGTGACGATCACCGCGACGCCGGCCCCCGAGGACGCCGTCGATTCGGCCGGGGTCAAGCGAACGGTCGGTCGGCTCGGGATCGCGGGGCCGCTGATTCCCGATGCTCGCGAGCCGGTCGGGCTCGGCGCCGCGCTCGCCGCCGGCGGGCGGCAGACGGTGTTCATCGGGGGCCAGATCGTGGGCCTGGTCCGCGGGATGTTTGCCGGGCGGGTGTCGACCCGGGAACTCGGCGGGCCGATTGCCATCGGGGTGGCCGCCGGCGAAAGCGTTCGGCGGGGCGCCGAGGAGTACCTGATGTTCATGGCGGCCATCTCGGTCAACCTGGCCGTCCTCAACCTGCTGCCGATCCCGATCCTCGACGGCGGCCAGTTCCTGTTCCTCCTGGCGGAGGGCGTCACCCGGCGGCCGGTGACCGGCCGGGTGCGGGAATGGCTGACCATGGCGGGTCTGGTGGCCATCGTGATGCTCATGGTGCTGGCGTTTTCCAACGACATCCGCCGACTCCTGGGTTTCTGACCCGGCGGCCGGCCAAGGCGAGAGTGGCGATGCGATCGATGCGAACGGTGGTCGTGGGCGCGGTGCTGGTCAGCGTGCTGGGCGGGGTGGCCGGAGCGCAGGAGGACGCCGCGCTGGCCCGGGCTCGTCGGATTCTCCGGGCCGCGCCGCTGGTCGACGGCCACAACGACCTCCCGATCGTCATCCGCGAAGACGCCAAGGCTCCCGGCGACGTCGAAGCGTACGACCTCCGGAAGCGGACCACGGGCGACACCGATCTCGAGCGGCTCCGGAAGGGGCAGGTTGGGGCGCAGTTCTGGTCGGTCTACATCCCCGGCGAAATCAAGGACTCGGGCTATGCCCGGGTTCAGCTCGAGCAGATCGACGTGGCCCGCCGGACCATCGAGCGCTACCCGGAAGGCCTGGAACTCGCCACCACCGCTGCCGAGGCCGAGGCCGCGTTCCGGAAGGGCAAGGTCGGCTCGTTCCTCGGGATGGAAGGCGGCCACGCGATCGAGAACTCGCTCGGCGCCCTCCGGATCTACGCCCGGCTCGGGGTCCGCTACATGACCCTGACCCACAACGTCACGCTCGACTGGGCCGATGCCGCGCTCGACGTCGAGAAGCATGGCGGGCTGACCCGGTTCGGCAAGGAAGTCGTCCGGGAGATGAACCGCCTCGGGATGGTGGTCGACATCTCCCACGTGACCCCCAAGGTCATGCACGACGCCCTGGACATCACCGCGGCGCCGGTGATGTTCTCCCATTCCTCGGCGCGGGCGCTCACCAACCATCCCCGCAACGTGCCCGACGACGTGCTCCGGCGCCTGTCGAAGAACGGCGGGGTCGTCATGGTCACGTTCATTCCGGCCTTCGTGTCGGCGGCCGTGGCGGAGTGGGATCTCAAGGTCCGGGAAATCACCAAGGGCAATCCCTCGCTGGTCGACATGGAACGGATCCGGGCCGAGTACGCCAAGACCCACCCGCGGCCGGTCGCCACCCTGAAGGACGTGGCCGATCACATCGAGCACGTCCGCAAGGTGGCCGGCATCGACCACGTCGGGATCGGGAGTGACTTCTACGGCAGCACCGACATGCCGCAGGGTCTCGAAGACGTCTCCCGATTCCCGTATCTGTTCGCGGAACTGATCCGGCGGGGATGGACCGATGCCGAGCTGATCAAGCTGGCGGGCGGCAACATCCTTCGCGTCGTCCGGCAGAACGAGGTGGTGGCGCGCCGGCTGCAGAAGGAGCGGCCGCCCTCGACCGCCACCATCGACAAGCTGGACCGCGGGGTCCCCAAGGCCTGACCGGGTCGCCGCGTCGAGGCGTTGACGCCCCGACGCGATGCACCGTTTCCCGATTTCCGAGCGAGGTTCCCATGGCTCCCTCCCGTCGCGATTTCGTCCGCGCCTCCGGCGCCGTCGCCGGCCTGGCCGCGGTGCGGCCGTTCGACATCCTCCTGCGGCGCCATCGGCCCGCGCCGCTCAAGATCCTGATCCTC
>JAEUJH010000311.1 GCA_016794825.1 Gemmatimonadota bacterium | reverse complement strand
GAAGATCCCGGTGTAGATCACTTCCATCCCGGCGTCCCGAAAGGCGCGGGCCACGATCTTGGCTCCGCGGTCGTGGCCGTCGAGGCCCGGCTTGGCGACCACCACGCGAACAGGCGGCTTCATGATTCCGTCTCCGATCGGAACTAGTAGACGAGCGGACCGCGGTACACGCCGAACACTTCCCGCATCCGATCGCAGATCTCGCCCACGGTGGCGTGGGCCTTGATGGCGCGCACGACCGAGGGCATCACGTTGGTCGTGCTCCGAGCCGCGGCTTCCACCTCCGCCAGCGCGGCGGCGACTTCCGCTTGGGGCCGCGACCGGCGAATCCCCTGGGTCCGCGAGATCTGCCGTTCGGCCAGCCCGGGGTCGAGGACGAACGGCTCGAACGGCAACGGCGCCTCGGGCTCGACGTGGATGTTGACGCCGACGATGTGCTCGCGGCCGGCTTCGACCGCGTGCTGGAAGGCGGCCGAGGAGTCGGCGATCTGCTGCTGGATGAAGCCGTCCTCGATCGACTGCACCATGCCGCCCCGGTCGAGGATCCGCCGGATCAACGCCTCCGCCTCTTCCTCCAGCCGGCTGGTCAGCGACTCGACGTAGTACGACCCGGCCAGCGGATCGACCACGTCGGCCACGCGGCTCTCGAGCGCCAGGATCTGCTGGGTCCGGACGGCGATCTTGATGGCGCCCTCCGACGGGATCTGGTACGCCTCGTCCTTCGAGTTGGTGTGGAGCGACTGGGTTCCGCCCAGAATGGCCGCCAGCGCCTGGATGGCGGTGCGGGCAATGTTGTTGTCGGGCTGCTGCGCCGTCAGGCTGACGCCGGCCGTCTGGCAGTGGGCCCGCATCATCCACGACCGCGGATTGGCGGCCTTGACCCAGTCGCGCATCATCCGGGCCCAGAGGCGCCGCGCCGCGCGCAGCTTGCAGATCTCCTCGAAGAAATCGTTCTGGATGTCCCAGAAGAACGACACCCGCGGGGCCACCGAGTCGGGGTCGAGCCCCCGCTTGGCCGCTTCGGTGACGTAGCAGTGTCCGGCCGCCAGCGTGAACGCGAGTTCCTGGACCGCCGTGGCGCCCGCGTCGCGGATGTGGTAGCCCGACACGCTGACCGGGTTGTACCGCGGCATGGCCTTGGCGGCGTACTCCATCGTGTCCACCACCAGCCGAACGGCGGGGGCCGGCGGGTAGATGTACTCGTTCTGCGCCGTGTACTCCTTCAGGATGTCGTTCTGGATCGTCCCGGTGATCTGCTCGGCGCGGACACCCTGCGACTTGGCCACCACCTCGTACATGCCCATCAGCACGAAGGCGGAGGCGTTGATGGTGTAGGACGTCGACACCTGGTCGAGCGGAATGTCCTTCATCAGCAGGTGGACATCGTCGACGGTGTCCACCGCCACCCCGATTTTGCCGATCTCCGGCACGGCCACCGGATGGTCGGAGTCGTACCCGAGGAGGGTCGGCAGGTCGAAGTCCGTCGACAGCCCCGTCTCGCCGTGGTCGAGCAGGTATTTGTACCGCCCGTTGGTGTCCTCGGCCGTCCCGAAGCCGGCCACCTGCCGGATGGTCCACGGCCGGGCCCGGTACATCGTCGGATGCACCCCGCGGGTGTACGGGTACTCGCCCGGGAAGCCGATGTCCTTGATCGGGTCGAGATGGGCGACGTCGGCGGGGGTGTAGAGCTCCTTGACCGGCAGCCCGGACAAGGTGGTGAACGCCTCCTGCCGGGTGGGCATCCGCTCGAGGCTCGCGGCCAGCGTCGTGCGCTGCCAAGTCTCGCTGTCCGGCGACGTCGTCGGGTGGGAGGAATCGTTGGGCGGGTTCACGGGCGCTCCTGGCTGAGCTGGCTCGTCGGGCGGGCCGATTGAGTGGCCCCGATGCTCCGAGGGTCGGGGCGGATACTATGTCGCGGGCTCCGGCAACGTCAAGCCGGGCTAATGCTTCTTATTGTAGATATTTGCGGGGATTATGGGTTTGGAGCCCGGCGGTCCGGCCCCGAGCCTCCCGGCTGCGGCGACAGGGCAGGGCTTCGCCTTGAAGTTGCTTTTTGGACACGATATTGTATACAGGCCCTCCTCAGTCTGGATTCTCGATGATTCGAATGCTGGTTGCCGCCCTGCTCGGCGTCGGGGCGTTGGGTGCCGAGATCACCGCCCCGCCGCGGGCCGCCGATCCGCCGGCCGCGGCGATCGATTCGATCTTTGCCCGCTACGACCGGACCACGACCCCGGGCTGCGCTCTCGGCGTCTATCGCGACGATCGGATCGTCTACGCCCGCGGCTACGGGATGGCCGACCTCAATCAGGGCATCCCGATCGGGCCGAGCACGGTGTTCTACATCGCCTCGACGTCGAAGCAGTTCGCGGCGATGAGCATCGCGCTCCTGGCGGAAGAGGGGAAGATCGCGCTTACCGATCCGGTCCGGAAATGGGTTCCGGAACTGCCGGCCTATGCCGATCGGATCACCATCGCCAACCTGGTGCACCACACCAGCGGGATCCGGGACTATCTCGGCCTCTGGGCCCTGTCGGGTCGGGGTGTGGCGGATGAAATCCCGCAGGAAGTGGCGCTCGATCTGATCGCCCGGCAGCGGGCGCTCGACTTCGAGCCGGGGAGCCAGTACTCGTACTCGAATTCGGGCTACCTGCTGCTCTCGGAGATCGTCCGGCGCGCCAGCGGGAAGTCGCTCCGCGACTACGCCGCCGCCCGGATCTTCGAGCCGCTCGGGATGACGAGCACCCAGTTCCACGACGACAACACCCGGATCGTGCCGCGGCGGGCCGAAGGCTATCAGCCGAGCGGCCCGGGGCAGTTCCAGATCGTCCGGACCAGCTTTGCCCTCGTCGGCGACGGCGGGCTCCTGACCTCGATCGAAGACCTGCTCAAGTGGGACGCCAACTTCTATCGCAACCGCCTCGGCCGGGGCGGTCCCGATCTGATCCGGCAGGTCACCACGCCGCCGAGCGCGCCGCTGGCCGACGGCAGTCCGCAGCAATACGCGTTCGGGCTGATGCCCGGCAAGTATCGCGGATTGGACGTGGTGCAACACGGCGGGTCGTTCATCGGGTTCCGGGCGGAACTGATCCGGTTCCCGTCGGAGCATTTCTCCGTGGCCGTGCTCTGCAACGACTACACCGCCTCGCCGGACCAGTTGGCCCAGCGGGTGGCGGATCGGTACCTGGCCGATCGGTTCCCGGCCACCCCGACGGCGAGCGGTCCGACGCCGGGGGTTACGGTGGCGGCCGACCGGCTCGATCGCTGGGCCGGGAGGTACGAGATGATGCCGGGCATCGTCGCGACCGTGGCTCGGGAAGGGGCGGCCCTGACCCTGAACTTCTTCGGGCAGAAGGCGCCGCTCGTCAGTACCTCCGACTCGACCTTCCTGATGCCGGGGGGAACGGTCCCGCTCGTCTTTTCCGCCGGGCCGTCCGGCCCGACGGTGGTGGCGAAGCCGTTCGGGATGACGACGCCGTCGCCTCGACTGGGCGAGCCGCCGCGGATCACCGCCGCGGTGGCGGCCGGGTACGCCGGCCGCTATCGGAGCGAGGAGCTCGATACCTGGGGGGTCATCGAAGCGCGGGGCGACACGCTCCGGGCCCGGACCCGCTGGGACGCGTGGCGGCCGCTGGTGCCGATGGCGCCGGACGTCTTCGTCGTCGGCAACGCCCGCCTCCGCTTCGAGCGCGACCGGAAGGGCGTCGTGACCGGGTTTACGCTGAGTCAGGTGCGAACCCGGAACGTGGGATTCGAGCGCGAACGCTCGCGTTAGGCCGATCGCGCTAGGTCGACCGTGTCAGGCCGGCTGCGGGCTGGCCGACCCGCGGCGCCTGGCGGGCCGCTGGGACTCGACGACTCAGGCCGCCAGGCGGGCCTCGCCCGTTCCGTCGGGCGTGCCGGGAGCGGGCGCGGACCGGTCGACCCGGACCAGGAGCCAGAGGAGGGCCGCCACGACGGACACGGCGGCCCACACGCCCAGGAGGCCGGTCCATCCGAGCGGGTCGCGCATCCGCGGCACGGCCCAGATCGAGATCACGCCGCCGAGGTTGCCCATCAGGTTGAGGACGCCGCCCGCCGCGCCCGGGTTGGTGTGGCCGATGGCGGTGGCCGTCGCCCAGAACGACCCTTCGGCGCCGTTGATGAAGGCCACCGACAGGGACAGGGCCCCGATCGCGAGGAACGGGTTGGGGAGGTTGGCGCCGACCACCACCAGGGTCGCGGCGGCGATCAGGCAGACCATCGCCACCCGGCGACGGGCCCGACCCGGCGCCAGCCGGCGGGCCAGCCGATCCGCGGCGATCCCGCCTAACGGGGCGAGGAGGAAGGCCACGAAGGGCGGGACGCTGCCCCAGAGGCCGCTGGCCAGGAGGTCGAAGCCGCGGCCGTCGGTGAGGTAGCGGAAGAACCAGAAGATGAAGACGAAGAAGACGGCCGAGTGGAGCAGGTAGGAGGTCGACAGCAGCACCAGGTCGCGGTTCCGGAGGAGCCGCAGGCCGACGAGGATCTCTTCCCGCAGCGGTCGCATGGCGTGGGGGCCGGGCCGGTGGGGCGGGGCCAGCAGGAACCAGATCACCGCGGCGACGAGACCGACGACGCCGCTGACCATGAACACCGATCGCCAGCCGGTCTGCGCCATCAGGGGCGCCAGCGTCAGCGGCGCCAGGGCCGATCCGAGCAGCGACGTGGCGATGAAGATCGAGTTCGCCGTCGTCTGCCGGTTGGCCGGAACGGCCTGCGCGATGGCCATGGCGCCGACCGGGTAGGTGGCGGCCTGCGAAACACCGAGGAGGACGCGGGCGGCAAACAGGGTCAGGAACGCCGATCCGGCCGTCCCGGCCAGACCCGAGGCGAACGAGGCCAGCGCCCACCCGACCACGGCCAGGCCGAGTACCGCCCGGGCGCCGAATCGGTCGCCCAGGAAACCGGTGGGCAGCTGGAACAGCGCGTAGGCCAGCTGGAATCCCCAGGCGCTGATCGAACCCATGTCGGCCATGGTCAGGCCGAGGTCCGGGGCCATGTACTCCTGGGCGATCGTGATGTTCGATCGGAGGGCGTAGCCGACCAGGCTGAGCAGAGCCAGCAGGGCAACGAGGACGCCGGGCCGGCGGGTGGCGGTCGACATGGGGAACTCGAGGCTGACGGTTCGGGGGATGAGGACGAGGGTTCGACGGAAGGTGCGTCCTGAACGACGGAAGTGCAACCGCAACGAGGTGACGGCATGACCAAATGGTTCGGGCCCACGCTGGCGGCCATGGTGGTTTCGGCGCCGGTGGCGGCCCAGTCCGGATACTCCATCGAGCAGATCACCGGCGCGCCGTTCGCTCAGGCGCTGGCGGTGGGCGGCCCGACGATCGCCTGGGTCCACAACACGAAGGGGGTCCGCAACGTCTGGATCGCGACGGCGCCCGAGTTTCGGGGTCGGGAACTGACCGGGTACCGGGCGGACGACGGCCAGCAGATCGACGGCGTGGCCGTGTCGCCCGACGGGAAGACGATCTTCTACGTCCGGGGCGGCCCCGCCAACCGGCGCGGCGAAATCCCCAACCCGACCAGCGATCCGAACGGGCAGGACCAGGCGGTCTGGCGGATCGCGGCCGCGGGCGGCGCGCCCGTCAAGGTTGGCCTGGGCAGCGGACCGGTCCTCTCGCCCAAGGGCGATTGGGTCGCGTTCGTCCGCGGGGGCCAGGTCTACACGGCCCCCGGGGCCGGTCCGGGGCAGGCGGCGCAGCTGTTCAAGGCGCGCGGAAGCGCCGGCGACCTGGCCTGGTCGCCCGACGGCAGTCGGCTGGCGTTTGCCAGCAATCGGGGCGACCACGCGTTCATCGGAGTCTACGACCTCGGCGCCAAGACGCTGCGGTGGCTGGCCCCGTCGTTCGATCAGGATGGCGCGCCGGCGTGGTCGCCCGATGGGCGACGGGTGGCGTTCATCCGGGTTCCGGCCGGCTTCAATCCGCCGCTCTTCGGGCCGATCCGGGAATTTGCCCCGTGGTCGATTCAGGTGGCGGAGGTGGCGACCGGGACCGCGCGCCAGGTGTGGACCGCGGATCCGGGGCGGGGCAGCGTACCGCGCGAGGTCACCGGCCCGGCGTTGCTCTGGGGCGCGGGCGACCGGTTGGTGTTCCCGTGGGAAAAGGACGGTTGGACCCATCTGTATTCGGTGTCCGCCGCCGGGGGCGCGGCAACGCTGTTGACGCCCGGTGACGGCGAAGTCGAGTACGTCACCATGAGTCCGGACCGGACGGCGGTGATCTACAACAGCAACATCGGCGACATCGATCGGCGCCACCTGGCCCGGGTGCCGGTGGGCGGCGGCCCGGTGACGGCCCTCACGACCGGCACCGGCATCGAGTGGGCGCCCGCGCCGCTGGCCGATGGACGCGGGCTGGCCCTGCTCCGATCCGACGCCCGTCAGCCGGCCCATGCGGCGTTGCTGATCGACGGCCAGACGCGGGCCCTCGCGCCGGGGTCGATCCCGGCGGACTTTCCAGCCGACCGGCTGGTCGAGCCCCAGGCGGTGACGGTCACCGCCGCGGACGGACTACGGGTTCCGGCGCAGCTCTTTCTGCCACCGGGCCTCCGGCCCGGCGAACGGCGCCCGGCCATCGCCTTCTTCCATGGCGGGTCGCGGCGGCAGATGCTCCTCGGCTTCCACTACATGTCGTACTACCACGGCACCTACGCGATGAACCAGTGGCTGGCGAGCCTCGGGTACGTCGTGCTCTCGGTCAACTATCGGAGCGGAGTCGGGTACGGGCTCGAGTTCCGCGAGGCGCTCGACTACGGCGCCACGGGCGCGTCGGAGTACTACGACGTCCTCGGCGCCGGGCTCTATCTCAAGGGCCGGGCCGACGTCGATCCGACCCGGATCGGCCTCTGGGGCGGGTCGTACGGGGGCTACCTGACGGCCATGGGGCTCGCGAAGTCGTCGGACCTCTTCGCGGCCGGAGTCGACATCCACGGCGTCCACGACTGGAACTCCGGAATCCAGAACTTCGTGCCGAGCTACAACCCGCTCGAGCATCCGGCCGCCGCGCGGCTGGCGTTCGAGTCGTCGCCCCTCCGGTGGGTGGACACCTGGCGCTCGCCGGTGCTCCTGATCCACGGCGACGACGACCGGAACGTCAACTTCAACGAGTCGGTCCGCCTGATCGCGGAACTCCGGAAGCGGAGCGTGCCGGTCGAGCAGCTCGTATTCCCGGACGAAGTCCACGATTTCCTCACCTTTGCCAACTGGACCACCATCTACCGAGCGACGGCCGACTTCTTCGGTCGGCGGCTCGGCCGCTGAGGGCATCATGAAGCGCATCGTCGTGGTCGGCGCCGGGGCCATCGGCCTCGCCTGCGCCTACTCACTCGCCAAGCGGGGCCGTCAGGTCGTCGTGGTCGATCGGGGAACCCCGGGCGACGCGTGCACCCGGGGCAACGCCGGCTGGATCACGCCGTCGATCTCGGCCCCGATCCCGGCGCCCGGGCTCACCTGGACGTCGCTCAAGTGGATGATGTCGGCGGACAGTCCGCTCTACATCTCGCCCGCCGCCGCGCCGGCGCTGTCGCGATGGCTGTGGCGGTTCTGGCGCCATTGCAACCAGCGCGACTTCATCCGCGGTCTCCACGCGGTGGCCTCGCTCAACCAGGGCACCCTGGCTGGCTTCGATGCGCTGGTGCGCGACGGCGTGAACTTCGAGCTCCACCGCGACGGCCTCCTCTTCGTGTTCATGGACCGCAAGTACATGGAGGGGGTCCGGGCCGAGTTCGAGCACTACCGCGAGTACGGGTACGGCGTGCCCGCGCCGTTGACGGGCCCGGAGCTGCGCCGGCTCGAACCCGGGCTGTCGGACGAAGTGAGCCACGGGTTCCTGGTGCCCGAGGAGTATCACGTCCGGCCGGAGTCGCTGGCCGCTGGTTACGCCGCCAAGCTCGCGTCGATGGGCGTGGAAGTGCGGACCGGGGTGACCGTGACGGGGGGCCGGATGAGCGGCGCCAAGGTGACCGCGCTCGAGACCACGGGCGGCGCGATCGAGGCCGACGGCGTCCTCGTCGCGGCCGGCGCGTGGTCCGGTCAGGTCGTGGAGCGCTTCGGGGTGACGCTCCCGGTGCAGGCGGGCAAGGGCTACAGTCTGACCGTGTCCGGTGCCGGCCCCCGGCTGACCCGTCCGGTCTACCTCGGCGAAGCGCGAATCGGTTCCTCGCCCTTCGAGGGTGGGATCCGGTTCGCGGGCACGATGGAGCTGTCGGGCGTGAACGAACGGTTCGACCCGCGGCGGATGGTGGGCATCCGGAAGGGCGTGGCGCGTTACCTCCGCGATCCGGTTCCGGCGGGGGCGGGGACCGAGTGGGTCGGGATGCGACCGCTGACGCCCGACGGGCTCCCACTCCTCGGCCGAGTCCCGAAATTCGACAACCTGCTCATCGCCACCGGTCATGCCATGCTCGGCATCACCATGGCCCCGGTGACGGGCGAGGCGATGGCCGATCTCGTGACCGGTGCCACCCTGCCGCCGTCGATGCCGGCGTTCGACCCGGGCCGGTTCCGGTGGTAACCCGCGCGACAGGACTTCATTCGAAAGACCGAGGCCCGGCATGACGGCACGGCGAGTGATCATCACGGCGGCGGCGTCCGGGATCGGGCGCGCGATTGCCGAACGGTTTCTGCGGGACGGCCATCAGGTCCACATCTGCGACGTGGACGCCCAGGCCGTCGAGGCGGCCAGGGCCGCGCTTCCCGGGGTCGGCGCCTCGGTCACGGATGTCGGGGATCATCGGGCGGTCGAGGCGATGGTGACCGAGGCGATCGGGCGGATGGGCGGGATCGACGTCCTGATCAACAACCACGGCATCGCGGGGCCGCGCGGCTTCATCGAGGATCTCGACTACGAGGAATGGGATCGCTGCCTCCGGGTCAACCTCTCGGGGATGTTCTTCACCATGAAGAACGTGATTCCGCACCTCAAGCGGCAGCGGAGCGGCTGCATCATCAACCTGGCCACGACGTCGGCGCGGACGATGCTGCCGAAGCGGACGGCGTACGTCGCCGGCAAGGTCGCGGTCATGGGGCTCACCAAGAACGCGGCTCGCGAACTCGGCCCCTGGAACATCCGCTGCAACACCGTGCTGCCCGGCTTCATGAACAACGCCCGCGGCAAGGGCGTGCTGGCCAAGGTCGCGGCCGACCGGGGCATCTCGCCCGAGCAGCTCGAGAAGGAGGCGCTGCACTTCGTCTCGATGCGGACCTGGATCGAGATGTCCGAGATCGCCGACCTCTGCGCCTTCCTTGCCAGCGACCAAGCCCGCCACATCAGCGGCCAGGAGATCGCGGTCGACGGCAACGTCGAGTGGGAAGAGTGACGGCGGGGCTCGACCGGTACTTCGAGCGGATCGGATACGGCGGCCCGGTCGAGCCGACGGTCGATGTCCTCCGGGGCATCCACCGGGCCCATCTGCTGGCCATCCCCTACGAGAACTTCGACATCCATCTCGGGCGCCCGCTGCGGCTCGATCCCGAGCGGTTCTACGCCAAGCTGGTGGATGCCCGCCGAGGCGGTTGGTGCTACGAGATGAACGGGCTGCTGGCGTGGGCCCTCCGGGCCATCGGGTTCCGGGTCACGATGGTGTCCGGCACCGTTGGCCGGGCCCAGCGTGGCGACTCGGTCGAGGGCAACCACCTGGTCCTGCTCGTGGACCTCGATCGGCCTTGGATAGCCGACACGGGGTTCGGCGACGGGTTCCTCGATCCGGTCCCGCTGGCCGAAGGAGAGTTCTCCCAACTCGGACTGACGTACCGCCTCGAGCGATCCGGGGCCCGGTGGCAGTTCCACAATCAGCCGTGGGGCGGCGCCGCGGGCTTCGACTTCACCACCGAGCCGCGGGCCCTGGCCGACTTCGAAGCCCGCTGCCACGACCTCCAGACCTCACCCGAATCGAGCTTCGTCCGAGCCACTGTCTGTGAGCGGTTTACGCCCGAGGCGATCGTGAGCCTCCGCGGCGCCGTGCTCCGCACGATCACGGCCGACGGACCGGTGGATGTCGTCCTGACCGGCCGGCAGGCCTTTGAACGCACCCTCGAGGATACCTTCGGACTCGACTCCGGACCGATCGGGGCCCTCTGGCCCCAGATCGAGGCTCGGCACGAGGCCTGGGTCGCCCGCACCGCGGCGGAGGCGGCCGCGGTCGGCGCCTCCCGACTTCCAGAAACCCCGTCTCCCAAACGGTCCCGATGACCAGACTTCCGTTGCTCGCGGCAATCATGCTCCTCGGGGCCGCGCCGGCGCATGGCCAGGCGGTGGATTCGGTCCTGGCCGGCGCGATCCGCGCCATTCGCGCGGTCGACAACCACGCCCATCCGGTGTCGACCGACCCGAAGGACCGGGACTTCGACGCGCTGCCCATCGACGGATTTCCGCCGTTCGCGTTTCCGGTCCGGCTCCGGGCCGACAATCCGGAGCTGTTCGACGCCTGGCGCGAGATGTTCGGCTACTCCCACCGCGACAAGACCGAGGCACATCTGGCCGAGCTTCGGGCCGCCAAGGCCCGGATCAAGGCGGAGCAGGGGGATCGCTACCCTGAGTGGGTCCTCGATCGGCTCGGCATCGACATCCAGCTCGCCAACCGGATGGCCTTGGGTCCGGGCCTGACGGGCGGGCGGTTCCGGTGGGTGGCGTTCGTCGATCCGCTCCTCTTTCCGCTCGACACCAAGGCGCTCGAAACCACGCCGGATCGCGCCGATCTCTATCCCAAGACGGCCCGGAACTTCAAGCGATACCTGGCGGATCTGGACGTCGGGGCGCTGCCCGGCACCCTGCAGGGATATCTCGACCGGGTCGTGAAACCCACGTTGGAGCGGATGGCCCGCGGCGGCGCGGTGGCGGTCAAGTATGAGGCGGCCTACCTCCGGACCCTCGACTTCGCGCCGGCCACGATGGCTCAGGCCGCGGCTGTGTACGCGCGTTATCGGGCGGGCGGGAGCCCGACGATGGCGGTGTACAAGCCGCTCCAGGACTTCCTGTTCCGGTACATCGGGATCGAGGCCGGGCGGCTCGGGCTGGCCGTGCACATCCACTCGTCCGACGGGGCGGGGGGATACTTCGAAGCCTCGGGCAGCAATCCGATCCTCCTCGAGTCCGCCCTCAACGATCCCCGCCTCCGGGCGACCAACTTCGTGATCGTCCACGGCGGGTGGCCGCACACGCGCAATACCCTCTCCCTTTTCGCCAAGCCGAACGTCTACGCGGACTTCTCGTTCCTTGGCAACCAGCTCACCGCTTCGATGGCCGCGACCATCCTGCGCGACTGGCTCAGCACCTATCCGGAGCGGATCCTCTTCGGCTCCGACGCCTATCCCGACAGCGACACCGTCGGCTGGGAGGAGTGGGGCTGGCTCGGGGCCACCGCCGGGCGCAAGGCGCTGACGATCGCGCTGAGCGGCATGGTGCAGGATGGTGACGTGAGCCGGGAGCGGGCGCTCGAGATTGCCCGGATGGCGCTCCGCGACAACGCCCTCAAACTCTATCGGCTCCCGTGACCCGGTCGGGCGGATGGGGTGACCTCGTTCGCGGGGAGCCCGGGCGGCTGTACGTCCTGCTGTGCCTGATCAACCTGCTCAACTACATCGACCGGCAGGCCGTCACCGGCTTGCTCGAGCCGATTCGGGTCGACCTCGGCGCCACCGACGCCCAGATGGGCCTGGTCGGGAGCGCCTTCCTGCTGACCTACGCGCTCCTGCCCCCGGTCTTCGGCTGGTTAGGCGACCGGATGCGCCGCACCCGGCTGCTCGCGTCGTCTGCCGCGGCGTGGTGCGTGGCCACCGCGGCGTCGGGCCTCGTCGGGAGCGTGGGTCAGCTGGCGGTGGCCCGTGCCGCGGTCGGGATCGGCGAAGCCTCGTACATGGCCAACACGCCGGGGCTCATCTCCGATCTCTTCCCGCCGACCCGGCGGGCCCGGGCCCTCTCGATCTTCTATGCCGCCGCGCCGATCGGTGCGGCCCTCGGCGTCGCCATCGCGGGGTACATCGCCGGCCACTTCGGGTGGCGGGTGGCCTGCTTCCTCGTCGGACTGCCGGGCCTTCTCCTGGTGGCGGCGCTCTATCGGTCGCGCGAACCCGCCCGCGGAACGCTCGACGCCGAGGCGGCCGGTCCGCCGCCGTCGCTGGGCGAGGTGCTGGCGCAGTTCCGCGCCAAGCCGGTCCTGATCGCGCTCGCGCTCGGGTTTGCCGGTCAGGTCTTCGTCCAGAACGCGGTCGAGTACTGGCTCCCGACCATCCTCCAGCGGGACAAGGCCATTCCGATCGCCACGGCCAACGCTACCTATGGCGTCATGGTCTTCATCGCGGGCATCGTGGGGCCGCTCGGCGGCGCCATCGTAGGCGACTGGGCCGTTCGGCGGACGCCGCGGGGCTACTATCTGGTGTCAGCGCTGGCGATTGCCGCGGTGGCGGTGCCGATCGGGGTGATCTCGGTGGCGTCGAACCCCACGGTCCTGTTCGGCGCGGTGCTGGTCGAGGCCCTGCTTGGCAACTTTGCCACCGGCTTGGTGATGGCCGCCGCGATGGGGCAGGTCGGGGCCCAGAGTCGGAGCACCACCGCCGCCATCCTGCTCACGACGATGCACCTGCTGGGCGACTTCATCTCGTGGCCGCTGGTCGGCAGTCTCTCCACCGCCATGTCCGAGGGGCGACTCGGCTCGCTCGTGGCCGCCGCGAGCGCGGTCGGGGTCGCGCCGGAGCACCACCTGACCATTGCGCTGATTGGAGTGTCGGTCCCCGCCGCGGTCGTGGCAGGCGTTATGTATCTGACAGCGGGCGCGCTGGATCGAACCGGCCGCCCCGCCGATCCGGCGGGGGCGTGACCGTCCGCTCGGGAGGCTTATCGTGAAAGCGCAGTGGTGGTGGATCGTGGCGCTGGTGGCCGTGGGGGGCCCGGAGCGAGCGGGCGCCGCGGTTCAGCCGCCGGGCGTGGCGAGGATGGCCGCCCTGTTCGGCGGCCGGACCGTGCGGCTGTCCGGCCCGGGTTCGGTGCGGTGGTTGCCGGGAGGGAGGGGCTACCTCGTCGAGGAGGTCGACAGTGTCGCCGGTCTTCGACTCCATGCCGTCGACCCGGTTTCCGGAACCCGTTCCGCCTGGCTCCCGCGCCGGGCCGAGGAACGCCTCGTCAGCGAGCATGGCCGCCTGTCCGGCCGGCCGACCCGCGGGCTTCCGTTCCGCCGGTTCGAGTTTGCCCGGAACGGGGCCGCGCTGACCTACACCGCGGACGGCGCCCGGTACCTCTTTGCGATCGACTCGGCCGCGCTGCATCGGTTGCCGCTGCCGGCCCGGACCGGGCCGCTCGATGCCGGGACCGCGGAGCCGGGAGCGTTCTCGCCGGATTTTCGGCGGTACGCGTTCATCCGCGACTACGACAACCTGTACCTCTTCGACCCGACGACCGGCTCCGAGACCCGTGTGGTCCAAGGTACCTCGGAGGACAATCTGGTGGGCTTCCTGGGGGTTGGGCCCTGGTTCGTCTGGTCGCCCGACGGGCGGAGGATTGGGTACGTCCGAGCGGAACAGCGGCGGCTCCATTCGTATCCCTTCCTCCGAGACCTCGACCGACACGCCACCGTCGAGTCCTCGCGCTACCCGTTCGCGACCGACTCCAACCCGACCCTCGAACTCCGGATCGTCGACGTGGCGACCGGCCGCGACGTGCTGGTGACGCGGACCACCGAGGAAACACCTTTCCTTCGGGACCTTGCCTGGCTGCCGGACGGGACGGAACTCACTTACCAGCTGTTCGACCAGTGGGAGAGCCGCCTCGAACTCCGAGCGGCCGACGCGACGACCGGGCGGTCGCGAACCATTCTGGTCGAAGCGGACTCGGCGGCGCTCGATCCGGTCA
>JAEUJH010000301.1 GCA_016794825.1 Gemmatimonadota bacterium | reverse complement strand
TCGCGGAACTTGGTGAACGAGTTGCAGCGGACGCAGGGGATCGGGGTCCGCCCCTGGCTGTACTCGGCCACGAAGTTGTCGATGACCTGCCGGCCGAACCGATCCTCGAGGTTCAGGACGTAGTGCGGAATGCCCAGCTTGTGGGCAACGTCCCGGGCGTCGTTGATCGAGTCGAGGGAGCAGCAGGGCCGGTCCGGGACGTCGTCACCATAGCAAAAGAGCTTCATGGTGGCGCCGACCACGTCGCACCCTTCCTCGACCAGCCGGGCCGCGGCGACCGAACTGTCGACGCCCCCGGACATCGCCACCAGGATCTTCTCAGCCACGTCCGAGCACCGCTGCAAGTTGCCGCACCTTCTCGACGATCCCGGGGATCGCCGCGACCGTCCGCGCAACGTCCTGCTCGGAGGTCTCGTGCCCCAGGCTGAACCGGACCGACCCCAACGCCAGGGATCGCTGCAAACCCATCGCCACGAGCACATGAGACGGTTCGGCGGCCCCGGTCGAACACGCCGACCCGCCCGAGGCGGCGATCCCGGCCAGGTCGAGGTGCATGAGCAGCGCGGCCGAGTCGGTGCCGGGCACCGCCACGTTGAGGACGTGGGGGGCCCGGGCCGCGCCGGCGCCATTGATGACCAGGTCGGGGACGGCCGCCTGGAGTTCGGCGGCCAGCCGGTCCCGGAGCACGGCCAGGCGGGCGGCCTCGGCCTCGACCTCCTGCGCCGCCAGCGCCGCCGCCCGGCCTAACGCCACCGCGCCGGCCACGTTCTCGGTTCCCGGACGGATCCCGAACTGCTGGCCGCCGCCGTGGATGATCGCGTCGACGGCCTTCCGATCGCGGACCACCAGCGCCCCGATCCCTTTGGGGGCGCCGATCTTGTGGCCGGAGATGGTGAGCATGGTGCAGGGAACGGTGGCGAGCGACAGCGGGACCTTGCCGAACGCCTGGACGGCGTCCGAGTGGAACGGCACCCCGGCCGCGCGACATCGCTCGGCCAGCGCCTCGACCGGCTGGCGGACGCCGGTCTCGTTATTGACCCACATCACCGAGACGACGGCCGTCGGGGTGGCCAGGGCCTGGTCGAGCAGCGCCGGGTCGAGTTCGCCGGTCGGGCCGACCGGCAGGACCTCCTCGGCTCCGCCCAGCCGGACGACCTCGTGGGAGGCGGCCAGGACGGCCTTGTGTTCGGCCGCGGTGGTCACGACCCGCATCGGGGCGCCTCGCGCCCGGGCGGCCAGGGCGGCCCCGATGATCGCGAGGTTGTCCGCCTCGGTGCCGCCGGAGGTGAAGATCACCTGGTTCGGTTCGGCCCCGACGGCCGCGGCCACTTCCCGCCGGGCGTTTTCCAGGCCGGCCCGGGCCGTTCGGCCGAACCGGTGGGCGCTCGAGGGGTTGCCGAACGCGGTGGCGCCGAGAAACGGGAGCATCGCCTCCAGGACCTCACCCCGGACCGGGGTGGTGGCGGCGTAGTCGAGGTAGATAGGCGATCCCATGTCCGGATTATAACCCGTTGTGGCGTTTTGGGTTAGGGATCAGTCGCCGGGCGGCTACATGCTTTCCACACCGAGAGATACGACGTCGTCGACCAGGACCGTCTCGTGGGTGAAGAACGGTTCGCCGTAGCGGGTCCGGATCAGCGACCCGTAGTGGGCGTTCTGGGTCTCGATCAGGGAATAGAGGTCCTGGCCGGTCGGGAAGATCTCGCCGGCGGTCTGGGCGCCGTCGAACTGGCTCGCGTAGCAGCGGATGGCGGCCAGCTTCCGGTCGAACTGCTCGGTGATGTCGACGACGAAAGTCGGCTTGACCGGATCCTCCCGATAGGCGAGCGAGTAGAGGACCTTGTAGGGCCGGTGCGGGCGCCCCTCGGCGGGGTAGCGGGCCAGGCCGGCCAGGAAGCAGGCGTCGCGCCCGAGTTCGGAGGCGAGCCGGTGATCCGGGTGTCGGCCCACCGGGAACGGGAGGATCACCACCCGAGGGGCAAAGTGGCGGATGGCCTCGACCACGATCCGCCGGGTCTCGTCGTTGTTGGCGATCCGGGCGTCGGGAAGCCCCGCGTTCCGCCGTTCCACCACGCCGAGAATGGCGGCCGCCCGCTCGGCCTCCTGGGCCCGGAGTTCGGCCGATCCGCGGGTGCCCATCTCGCCGGCGGTGAGATCGAGGATGGCGGTGCGATGCCCCTGATCGGCCGCCCGGAGCAGGGTGCCGGCGCAGGTCAGCTCGACGTCGTCGCGATGGGCCGCGATGGCCAGGAGTTCCACGGACATGACGGGCCCCGGGGGGCTGGTTGGGAGGGCCGAAAAGTAGCCGGGCGCCGGAGTCCCCGCCGAGGGGCCGTGCCTAACACGCGCCGGGGCGGCCGCTCGGCCGCGGGATCGGCCCGTCCGGCCGCTACCGCGATCCGCCGAGCAGGGAGTCGAGCGCGGGTCGAAGGGCCGGCACCAGCGGAGGCCCGGACCGCACCAGCGCCAGCAGCGAATCGGCGGTGGCGGTCTGGCCGGCCCGTCGATTGGCCTGCGCCAGTCGGAGCCGGAGCCAGGGCAACAGGCGGTGGTACCCGGCCGGGCCGGCGCGGATCGTCGCTTCCGCCGCGCCGCAGAGGTCCCGGGCCTCGGCGGGATCGCCGCCCTGGAAGAGCAGGAGGTCGCAGAGTGTGCCTCGGGCTCGGGCGGTTTCGAGGTGGTCCTTCCCGACCGCCCGTTCGAACGTGGCGACGGCCTGGCGCTGGAGAGCCAGAGCCGCGTCGGTCTGGCCGAGTCGGCGCCGGATCGAGGCGAGGCGGGCCACGGCGGACGCGTAGGCTTGGCTGCTGTCGCCGGCGCCGGCCTCGATGATCGCCAGGCCCCGTTCGGCCATCGGCGCGGCCTCGGCCGGGGCTCCGCGGTCGGATATGACTCCGGCCAGCCGCTCGAGGACGGTTCCCACCTGCGGATGCGCCGGCCCGAGGCGGGCCTCCAGCGCCGCCTTCGCTTCGCGGAACAGCGATTCGGCCTCGGCCAAGACCGGGGCGTCACCCTCCTGGCCCCCGCGCTCGGCCAGCACCATGGCCAGGCTGAGCATGACGCGGGCGGTGACCGGGTGGTCGCGGCCCTGGATCCGGCTCTGGCGGACCAGCAACTCGCGGTACGCCGCCTCGGCTTCGCGCCAGTCGCCCAGAGCGCGGCGGAAGGTGGCCAGGTTGCCGAGGGCCACGACGGTTCGCTGGTGGTCGGGGCCGACCGCCCGATGGAGGGCCTGGAGGGCCAGGTCCTGGATCGCGACGGCGGAATCGAGATGGCCCTGGAGGTAGTGGGCGGCGGCGAGGTTGTTGGCGGTGATGCCGACGGCGCGATGTCCGTCGCCTAACGTTGCGCGACGGATGGCGAGCGCCTCGCGGAGGACCGCCTCGGCCGACGGGTAGCGGTTGAGGGCGTTGTAGATGACGCCGAGGTCGTTGAGGGAGCGGGACAGATCGGCGCGGGCGGCCGGGCCCGCGGTGCGGCGGACGGCCACCGCTTCCTCGAGGAGCGGCGCCGCCTCGCGCGACTGGCCCCGCTCGTGGAGGATCCAGCCCAGCAGGTTGAGCGCGCCGGCGGCATCGGGGTGGTTGGGGCCGACGGCGGCCCGGCGGAGTTCCAGGGCCCGGCGGGCGAGCGGCTCGGCCTCGCGGTAGAGGCCCAGGCGGTCGTATCCGTCGGCCAGGACCTCGGTCATCTCCGCCTCGAGGTCGGGCCGGTCGGGGTAGGCCTCCGGCAGCCGGGCCACCTGGAGGTCGAGGAGCCGGCGGGCGGTGACGGTGTCGCCGACGGCCTGGTTGGCGCCGGTGGCGCCGAACATCTCCATCAGGAAGCCGCGGACCTCGAC
>JAEUJH010000233.1 GCA_016794825.1 Gemmatimonadota bacterium | reverse complement strand
CGGATCCTCCGCCGCGAGCACAAGATCCGCCCCGGCGGCGACAACGACTTCCAGATCCGGAATCAGCAGGACATCCTGGCCACCCAGCAGCAGGCCACCGAGGTCTTCGGCGTCCTCCTGGCCAGCATCGCGGCCGTGTCGCTGATCGTGGGCGGCATCGGGATCATGAACATCATGCTCGTGTCGGTCACCGAGCGGACCCGGGAAATCGGCGTCCGGCGCGCGCTCGGCGCCACCAAGCTCAACATCATGAGCCAGTTCCTGATCGAGGCCGTGGTGCTGTGTCTGATGGGCGGGATGTTCGGCGTGATCCTCGGGTCCGCCAGCGCCCGGGCCATGTCGAAGTTCCTGGGATGGAACACCCTGATCTCGCCGACCGCCGTCGCCGTGGCGTTCGCGTTCAGCGCGCTGGTCGGTCTGTTCTTCGGCCTGTGGCCCGCGCGGCGGGCGGCCAATCTGAACACCATCGACGCCCTCCGGTACGAGTAGGGCCCGATCGGCAGGCCCGGGGGTCGGAGGACGCTCCGACCCCCGGGCCGTTTCGTGACCGCGATCTCCGTCGTAAGATTGTCAGCGGGCCGCCATCCGGGGGCCCGAACCTCATCCGAAACGAAGGCAATGCCCAACGCCGTCATCCTCGGAACCGGTCGCGCGGTTCCGGCCCGCACCGTCAGCAACGACGAGTTTGCCTCGGTGATGGACACCTCCGACGACTGGATCCGAACCCGAACCGGGATCCGGGAACGGCATTGGATTTCCCCGGGCGAGACCGGGGTCGACCTGGCGCTGACCGCCACCCGACAAGCGCTCGAGATGGCCAGCCTCGGCGCCGAGCAACTCGACGCGATCATCTACGCCACCATCACGCCCGACCACTTCCTGCCCGGCAACGGCGTCTATCTCCAGCACCACCTCGGCCTGGGCCCGATCCCTGCGTTCGACATCCGGCTCCAGTGCGCCGGATTCGTGTACGCGCTGGCCATGGCGGACACCTTCGTGCGTTCGGGCGCCTACCGACGGATCCTGGTCGTGGCCCAGGAAATCCAGTCGACCCGGATGGACGTCAGCACCAAGGGTCGGCATACCGCCGTCATCTTTGCCGACGGGGCCGGCGCCGTCGTCGTCGGCGCCTCGGACGATCCGGGCCGTGGCATCCTGACGTTCGACCTCCATTCCGACGGCGGGTACGCGGACAAGCTCTGGGTCGAGGAACCCGGGGCCATTCTCAACCCCACGATCAGCGCGGAGCGCTACGCGGAAGGCCGTTACTTCCTCCAGATGGACGGCAAGGAAGTGTTCCGCCACGCGGTGCAGCGAATGCCGGAGTCGGTCCGGACGTGCCTCGGACGGATCGACGCGAAGCCGGCCGACCTGGCGCTGCTGATTCCGCACCAGGCCAATCTCCGCATTTCCGAAATGGTCCAGAAGGAACTTGGCCTGCGGGACGAACAGGTCTACAACAACATCGAACGGTTCGGCAATACGACTTCGGCCACGATCCCGATCGCGCTCGACGAGTGCGTCCGGGCCGGCCGCCTGGCGGCGGGCGATCTGGTGGGCTTTACCGCGTTCGGTTCGGGGTTCGTCTGGGGCAGCGTGCTCCTGCGGTGGTGAGTCAGCTGGTGACGAGCGGGTACTTTCGGGTGTAGTAGTCGCGGGTCCGGTAGGCCACGGCGCGGAACAGCTGCTCTTCCGGATCGTCGGCGTCCTGGACGAACAGATGGAGCGAGCCGGGCCAGAGGGTCGCCTGGATGGTCCAGCGGTCCTCCGCCGAAAAGAACACCCACTGCAAGGCGCCGCCGCCGGCGTCGGTCAGGTGGACTCGGCTGGCCCGCTCCAGTTCGACGCGCTCCGGCAGACCGGTGGCGGCCGCGACCCACGGCTCGATGTCGAGTTCGGCCTCCATCCAGGAATTGACCTGGAGGACGCCGGTGACCGTATCATCGTGGAAGGGCACCTCGAAATCGACCGTCCATTCGCCCAGGACATCCCAGGCGTGGTCCATCGAGCCGATGTTGGGGACGTCGATCGTTGGGTGCTTCGGCATGGCTTCTCCGACTCGTTCGGCGGGCAAGGCGCCTGCCGGGCGGACTTCGTCACTGGGCCGTCGGAGTAAACCGCTGCTCCGGGCCGTTCTTTCCTCACAGCCTAGTATCGGCACCGGGCTCGGGGGATGAAGGTCTGAAACTCGACCATTTCGGGTTCCGTACTGCAACAACGCTCTAAGTATTGGAATTACAGGAGGTTGGAATGCTGGAAATCATCTCGTTGGCCCTGGCGGTGACGGCGGGGGTGTTCTCGTTCGGATTTGCCCGGGGGTTCGTGCGGCGGCGGCTCCGGTTCGTCGATGCCATTCGGTCGCCGCTGGCTCCGATCCTGGCGGGTGGGGTGGCGGCCCTGGTGGCCTGGCCGCTGACGATCCTGCCGCTCATCACCGGGTTCACGGCCGCGGTCTTCGGGATCGGGGCGGGGCTCGGCACCGCCAGCGGGATCAAGGCGCTCAAGAGCGGCGACTGAAAGGGCGGGGGCCGCTTATCTTCGGGGCCATGGCCACGACGACTTGCCTCCGCTGTCACCAGACCAGGGATTCGGTCCCCTTCAAGCCCTTTCAGAACGAACTCGGGCAGCGGATTCTCGACGGGATCTGCAACGTCTGCTGGAGCGAATGGCTCAAGCTCCAGCAGCAGCTGATCAACCACTACGGGCTCAACGTGCGGGACCAGCGCGCCAAGGAGTTCCTCTACGGCGAGCTGGAGAAGTTCCTCTTTACCAGCGCGCCCCAATCCTGAAGGACAGGTCGAGCGCGGGCCCCCGCGGCTCGAGGTCCTCGGTCATCCCCAGAAACCACTCCGGCCCCCGGCGGGCCTTGAGCAGGAAGCCGTAGTCGAGCGTCAGCTCCCGCTTGTCGAACGCCCTGAGCCCGGTGTCGCGGTAGCCGGCCGACTGGTAGAAGAGGTTGACGAAGGCCGCCTGCTTGCCCCAGAACCGATAGCGGAACCCCGCGTTGGCTCCCACGAACGTGTTCCGCTGAAAGTCGGCGAGGGGACCTTCCGAGGGCGTGTACCCGAATCCGAGGCCCCACTCCGTCCGCCACCGGTGATCGAGTTCGGCGCGGAAGGTGGTGAGTGACGCCACCGACGCCACCCGCCGGCCGTAGCCCTCGGGTCCGGTGGGCAGGGTGACCGCGACGGTGGTCTGCAGCCGCCGGCCCAGCCGGACTCCACCGAGCAACCGGACATCGCCGAGGAAGCCGCCGGAGGGGGCCCGATCGAGGCTGTCGCCGTTCGGCAGCTTGAGCGCGTAGGCAAACTCGTTCCGGGGCCGTTCCTCGCGCGCCGCCACCCGGAGGCCGGTCACGTCGTGGTACCAGTCGAGGAATCCGTCGAGGAAGCCGTCGTACGCCCCGTTGAACCCGGCGGAGGCACCGATGAAGCCGGGGCCCACGTTGCGGATGACGGTGGCGTCGACCCGGAGGAGTTCGGCGTCGAGGAGGAGCGAGGCGTTGGGGCGGAACGAGTACTCGATGGCGCTGGCGTAGTCGGTGAGGATCCGGAACTCCCAGGGCCGGTTCCGCTCGACATACGGCTGGAAGTAGACCCCGCTCCGCGACGTCACCGTCGGATTGACGGCCAGGTAGGGCGGGAGGCCCTGCGCCGCCGCTGGCGCCGCCGCCATCACCAGGGCCGCCGCCAGGACGAAGCCCACCGGACGGGTCACCATGCTTCGGGTCCTGCCGGCCGCGAGGGAGCCACCGGTGCCGGCCGTGACGGGAGCGGCTCCGGGGCCGCCGCGCGGGCCGGCGGGTTGGGCTGGAGCGCGGCGATCAACTCCCTGGGCGCCGGCTGCGGGATCAGCGGCTCCGCCGCGGTGGCCGAGCCCGCCAGCAGACTGGCCCCGATGGTGGCACCCAGCAGGGCCCGCGACCAGGTGATCGGATCGTCCGGTCCGCCCAGCCGGTGGCGAAGCGCCGCCAGGGTCTTCTCGGCCGGCTCGAGGACGAGGGCCCGATAGCGGGCCGCGAGTTCGGGCGCGTTGGCGCTCTCGGCGATCAGGATCCGGAGCATGTCCCCATGGGGCTCCCGGCGGGTGGCGGCCCAGACTTCGGCCAGGATCATGGCGATCAGCTCGTCCGCCGGGGTGTCGGGCTTGCCGAGGGGTTCGGCCGGAAGGAGCGGCACCGTCACCGCCCAATCGACCAGCGACCGGAGGAGTGCGTCCTTGTCGGTGAAGTACCGGTAGATCGTCCCGACCGTCACCCCGGCCGCGCCGGCGACATCCTCGACCGTCGCGCCGCCATACCCCTTCTGCGCGAACATCCGGAGCGCGGCGCTGCGGAGTTCGCCGGGGCGGGCATCGCTCCGTCGTTTCCAGGGACGGGGGCGAGCGGAGCCGGATGGGCGGGAGACCATTCTCAAAGCTAGTCCGGCGCTCCCGTCGGGCGGAACCGGGGGCCGGGCCTCGACGCGCGGCGGCCGCTCAGGGCCGCCAGGCGTAGCCGATCTTGGCGAAGAAAGTCCGGTCGGTCCGGGTCAGGTCGAACTGGTCGGTGCCGAGGCTGTTGCCGGAGTATCCGAGGAACAACACCGTCTGGGGGTTCACCTTGTAGGAGAACAGCAACTGGCTGAAGAGGCCGCGGTCGGTCGGCAGCGTGCCGGACGGATTCTCCGCCGGATTGCGATCGACCGCGCGGTACTGCGCGATGGCCCGGATCATGGTCCGGGTGTCGGCCTGAAATACGGCGCGGGTCTGCAGCAGATTGGCGGTGAAGATCTG
>JAEUJH010000197.1 GCA_016794825.1 Gemmatimonadota bacterium | reverse complement strand
TTCCCGCTTCCGGCTGAAGGTCAGGATCCGCTGGACCACGTCGCGGGCCCGGTGGGTGGCCCGGAGAATCTCGGCCAGATAGGCGTGGACCGGGTTCCAGGTCTCGAGTTCGTCCTTGGCCATCTCGGCGTTGCCGAGGATGCCCATCAGGATGTTGTTGAAGTCGTGGGCAATGCCGCCCGCCAGCGTGCCGATGGCCTCCATCTTCTGGGCCTGGACCAGCTGCGCCTGGAGCATCCCGCGCTGTTCCTCGGTCCGGCGCCGTTCCAGTTCGGCCCCGGCCCGGGCGGCCGAGAGCGAGAGGACCGTTTCGATCGCCTCGGTCCGCTCGAAGGGAGTGTCGTCGAGGACGCAGAGAACCCCGATCGGGACGTCGGCGCTTCCGAACAGGGGCAGGCCGAAGTACGAGTCGGCGCCGAGCCGCTGAATGGCCACGCAGGCCGGGTACTGGCTCTGGGCGCCCGTCGGCACGAAATGACTGGTGCCCAGCGCCACCACCCCGCACGGGGTCCCGCCGATCGGGTAGGTGATCGGTTCCGCCAGTTCGCCATCGACGGCCAGGGCCACGGACGTGATCCGATCGCGGTCCCGGCCGCGGACCTCGCCCACCAAGGCAAACCGGATGCCCAGGGCCTTGGTGAGGGCCAGCACGAGGGTCCGGAAGAACTCCTCCCCCGTATGGCGGGCGGTCAGCTGCGAGAGGAGGCGGGAAGTCTCCTCCAGTTCCTTGAGGCGGCTGACGTCGACCATTAGGCCCGCCACCCGCGGCGGCTCGCCGGCCCGGCGCTCGATCGTGCCCCAGTCCTGGAACCAGACGGTCCGGCCGTCCGCGGCGATCATCCGGTACTCGAGGGTGTAGTCCCGGCCGGCCGCGATCTCGCGCCGCCAGGCGGCATCGGCGGCGGCCTGATCGGCCGGGTGGCAGCGGCGGTTCCAGAACCCGGGGGCGAGCCAGTCGGTGGCCGGATAGCCGAGGATCTGCTCCGTCTGAGGTCCGACCCAGGTGAACTCGCCCGAGACGGGGTCGACTTCGTAGGCGATCCCGCTGACCCGCTTGACCAGGTTGCCGAGTCGTTCCTCGGCCAGCGCCAGTTTGGCCGCCAGCGTCGCCGCGTCGGGGCCGGGGCGCCGGACGGCGCGCTCGACCAGCGGGGCCAGGCGATCGAGCCGCGCCGGGTCGATCACCGCCTCGACGCCGGCCCGGATCAGGTCGTCCTCCGCCGGCCCGGGCAGGGCCGCGACGACGAACACCGGGGGTACCGGAGAGAACCGTCCGGCCAGATCGAGCAGGGCCTGGCCCGCTTCGGGAGGGCCCGCTTGGACCACGCAGTCGATCGGTCCGGCGACCTCGCCCGCCCGGGCAAGATCGGGTACGGCCGTGACCCGGCCCGAACGCGTCAGCGCGGCCGGCAGGTCAGCGGCGGGGGTCCGACCGATCAGGAGGATCCGCGGTTCCTCGACGGGCATCAGGCGGGTCGCTCGGTGGCTGGTTGGGGAACACGGAAACGACCCGAAAATCTAGTCGGGGAGTGTGCTGTC
>JAEUJH010000143.1 GCA_016794825.1 Gemmatimonadota bacterium | reverse complement strand
TCGCCGACGGAACCGAGGAGCCGGAGGGTGCCGAGGTCGTGCGCGGCGGGGTGCTCGGTGCCCCACTTCATGAACGCGCGGATGGCGGTGGGGGCGGTGTAGAAGACGGTCACGCCATAGCGGGCGATGATCTCCCACATCCGGTCGCGACCCGGCCAGTCCGGCGCGCCCTCGTACATCACCACCGTGGCGCCGTTGGAGAGCGGGCCGTAGACCACGTAGGAGTGACCGGTGACCCAGCCGATGTCGGCGGTGCACCAGAAGACGTCCTCTTCCTTGAGGTCGAAGACCCATTTGGTGGTGGCGGTGACCTGGGTCAGGTAGCCGCCGGTGCTGTGGACGATGCCCTTGGGTTTGCCGGTGGTGCCGGAGGTGTAGAGGATGAAGAGGAGGTCCTCGGCTTCCATCGGCTCGGGATCGCATTTGGCGGCGGCCGCCCGGACGACGTCGTGCCACCAGAGGTCGCGGCCCGGCATCATCGTGGCACCGGCCTCGGCGGACGCGGTTCCCATCAGCCGCTGGACCACCACCATGTGCTTGATGGTGGGACACTCGGCCACGGCCTGGTCGGCAAAGCGCTTGAGGGGGACGATCTGGCCCCGCCGATAGCCGCCGTCGGCCGTGATGACCGCCACCGCGGCCGCGTCGTTGATCCGGTCGCGGAGCGACTCGGCCGAGAACCCGCCGAACACCACCGAGTGGATCGCCCCGATCCGGGCGCAGGCCAGCATGGCGATCGCGGCCTCGGGGATCATCGGCAGATAGATGGCCACCCGATCGCCCCGTTTGATGCCGAGCGACTTGAGGCCGTTGGCGGCGCGGTTCACCTCCCGAGCCAGATCCCAGTAGGTCAGGACCCGGCGGTCGCCGGGTTCGCCTTCCCAGACGATGGCGGCCTTGTTCCGCCGGGGGCCCCGCAGGTGCCGGTCGAGACAGTTGGCCGACACGTTGAGCTTCCCGCCGTCGAACCAGCGGGCGTGGGGCGGCGTCCACTCGAGGACCGTCTTCCAGGGTTCGATCCACTCGAGTTCGCGGGCTTGGGCGGCCCAGAACGCCAGGCGGTCCCGATCGGCTTCCGCGTACAGCCCGGCCGGGGCGTTGGCCTGGGCGGCAAAGGCCGGTGGGGGCGGGAACCGGCGTTGCTCGTCGAGGAGCGTGGCGAGTTGGTGAGACATGGGTCGCGTTCGGTTGGTGAAGGTGAGGACAACAATACTCGCCCGGATGCCCTGCGGGGAATCGGTCGGCGCGGGTGCAGAAATTTGCCGCAATCGGTGCAGGCTTTTGACGCACTCTGGTTGCCCAAGCTTTTGTCCTGCCGTCACTTGCGGACCAGTGTCCGAGTTGCAATCCAAGAGAGTCCGAGCGGAGTGCGATGTGGCGGGAACGCCATGCGGGTATCTGAGGTCCCCTTAAGTCATTCAATCGTGGTTGCTTATCGCGGAGCGGCCGGTGGCATTGGACTCGCCCAATCGGAAAACGAATCAGCGGCGCCGTCATGGGCGCGGAGCGAGAACTCGATGTCGATGACGGACACCAACGAGCGGGTGGTGATGGCGCCGGAGGTGCTGGGGCTGGACACCCGGGGGGCATTTCGCGACAGCGCCGTCGACGTCCTCGGGCAGCTGCCCGAAAAGGACGGCGTCCTGCTGGTCGACTTCGTCGGAACTCGGCGGATCGATTCCGCCGGTCTCGGGGCCCTGATGCTGGTGCAGCGGAAGGCCGCCGAGCGGCAGCAGCGGGTCGTCCTCCGCCATCTCCGGGACGAATTCCGGTTCCTGCTGGTGCTCACCAAACTCGACGATCTGTTCGAAATCGAAGCCAAATAGGGCATTCGCCTCTATATTGTCCCGGCATCGGCGCACCGGCCCTGATGCCAGACACCCCTTCGAGATCCCATCAACCGCTCCTGGCGATCGACGACGTCTCCCGACGATTCGGGCGGCGGACGGTGGTCAATCGCGTTACCCTGACGGTCGAACCGGGCGAGATTCACCTCGTGGTGGGGCCGAATGGCTCGGGCAAATCGACCCTGGCGCGACTCGGGGTGGGGCTGCTGCGGCCCCATGCAGGTGCCGTTCGCGTTGGTGGCCACGACCCCCGGACGGTGCCATCGGCCCGGGGAGCGCTCGGCTATCTCGGCCATGAGAGTCAGCTCTACGACGACCTGACGCCCGCGGAAAACCTGGAGTTTGCCGCCCGCTTGCTGGGCGTGAGCCACCCCGGGGCGGCCGCCGCGACGGCTCTCGGGCGCTTTGGCGTGGATCCCGAGGGCCGGGTGCCGGTCCGCCGGCTGAGTCGGGGCTACGTCCAGCGGATTGCCCTGGCGCGGTCGCTCGTCCATCGGCCCGCGCTCCTGGTCTGGGACGAACCGTTGACCGGGCTCGACGCCCCGACGGTCGAGGCCACGGTGGCGGTGATCGAGGCCGAGCGGGCCCGGGGCGCCGCCGTCATGCTGATCTCGCACGATCTGCCGGAACTGTGGCGCCTGGCCGCCCAGGTGCACGTCCTCCGCGACGGCGAGATCCGGCTCTCGGCCGACACCGGGATGACGCTCGAGCAGTTCCGGACCTCCTACGCCGGGCTCCTCGCATGAGCGTCATTCGCGCGGGGCTCGCCATCGCGGCCAAGGATGTCAGGGTGGAACTCGCCAGCAAAACGGCGCTGGCCACCGCCATCACGTTCGCCGCGCTGGTGCTGGTGATCTTCAACTTTGCCCGCGATCCGGCCGAGGTGAAGCTCGAGGTCCTGGCGCCGAGCGTGCTCTGGGTCACCTCGGCGTTTGCCGGGGTGGTGGCGCTGAACCGGTCGTTTGCCATGGAGCGGGAGCGGGGGGCCATGGAGGGCCTGCTCCTGGCGCCGGTGAGCCGGAGCGCCATCTACCTGGGCAAGTACCTCGCCAACCTGGCGTTCGTCCTGGTCGTCAACGCGGTGCTGCTCCCGCTCTTCATCGTCTTCTTCAACGTGGCGCCGGGGTCGGCGCTCGGGTGGATCGCCCTGTTGCTGGTGCTGGCGGCCACGGGGTACGTTGCCATCGGGACGGTGTTGGCGGCCATGACGGTCCGGACCCGGTTTGCCGACCTGATGATGCCGGTCCTGCTCCTGTCGTTCCTGATCCCGCCGGTGCTGGTGGGGGTCCTGGCCACGACCCGCTTGCTCGGCGGGCGCCCGATCAGCGAGATTGCCGGCCTGGTCCAGATCCTGGTCCTGTACGACGTGGTGTTCGTGACCCTGGGCTTCATGCTCTTTCCGGCGACGATGGACGAATGACCGACTCCCACGACAGCGACCGCCTCATCCGGGTCGGAAAATGGCTCACCGGGATCGGCCTCGTGGCCATGGCCGGCCTCTATTATCTGGCGCTGGTCGTCACCCCGGCCGAACGGTGGCAGGGCGCGGCCCAGAAGATCCTCTACATCCATGCGCCGGCGGCGCTCACCGCCCTGGCGGCGTTCGGGATCGTCGGGATCGTGAGCCTGGGCTACCTGTTCCTCAAGGACCCGCGGCTCGACGCCTTTGCCGAGGCCTCGGCCGAGGTGGGTCTGGCATTCGGCGCGATCATGCTCACCACGGGCCCGATGTGGGGCCGGCCGGTCTGGGGCTCCTGGTGGCAGTGGGAACCCCGGCTGACCCTGACGCTGCTTCTGGTCCTCCTGTTCATTGGCTACCGGGCCATGCGGACGGCCATCGACGATCCGGAGGAGCGGGCCCGCTACAGCGCGGTCATCGGCATCATGGCGCTCGTCCTGGTGCCGTTCGTCCATCTGTCGGTGTACCTGTTCCGGACCATCCACCCGCAGCCGGTCATCCTCAAGCCGAGCCGGCCGACCCTGCCGTGGGAAATGCTGCGGACCTTCCTCTTCGCGATGGCAGTGTTCGCCATCCAGTACGCCGGGTTCGTGGCGCTCCGCTACGGCATCGGCCGGCGCCGGGCGGAGGCCGCATGAACGAGACTCCCGATACCACCAACTTCATGGTGGCGGCCTACACCGTCACCGCGCTGATCATCCTGGCGTACGCGGGCAGCCTCTTCCGCCGGGCGGGCCGACGCGATTGATCGAGCGGGGTCGCCGGCTCACCCTCAGCGGGAGCCGATCGACCCCGCCGCTCGTTCGCGGTTGAACGCGCGCCATCGGTCGCCTTTCGGGCGATCGGCCCGCGTGGCGGACCGCCCGGATCGGCGCTAGGTTCCCCAGCGCACGCTGACGACGATCACCCCTGGAACATTTCGATCCGACGGAAGACGAGACTATGCCGAAGACACGGCGCGATTTCATTCGCCTGACGGCCGCGGCTGGCGGAGTGGTAGGATTGGGCCTGGCCCCGAAACTGGCGCGCGCCACCCCGGCGCCGGCCCGGAAGCCGCTCAATATCCTGATCCTCGGCGGCACCGGCTTCATCGGCCCCCACCATGTCGAGTACGCCATCAAGCGGGGCCACAAGGTCACCCTCTTCAACCGCGGCAAGACCAACCCCAATCTCTTCCCCGAGGCCGAAAAGCTCGAGGGCGATCGCGACGGCAAGATCGACGCGCTCAAGGGTCGGACCTGGGACGCGGTAATCGACAACTCGGGCTACGTGCCGCGGCACGTCCGCGACTCGGCCACCCTGCTCAAGGGCAAGGTCAAGCGCTATCTGTTCGTGTCGACGCTCTCCGTCTTTGCCGACTTCAGCAAGAAAGGCATCGACGAGGACGCGCCGCTGGCCCCGCTGACCGAGCCCGGCTCGGAGGATTTCCGGAAGCACTACGGCCCGCTCAAGGCCCTCTGCGAGCAGGAAGTCCGGAACGCCTTCGGTGACGGCGCCACGATCGTCCGGCCCGGCCTGATCGTAGGCCCCGGCGACACCACCGATCGGTTTACCTATTGGCCGGTCCGGATCGCCAAGGGCGGCGAGATCCTCGCCCCCGGCGACCCCAACGACCACGTCCTGATCATCGACGCCCGCGACCTCTGCGAGTGGTGCGTCCACCTGGTCGAGAACGACGTCGGTGGGACGTACAACGCCGTCGGTCCGAAGGCGCCCCTCTCGATGGCCGAGATGCTCTACGGGATCCGGGCGGTCACCACCAAGCCGACGACGTTTACCTGGGTGCCGGCCGAGTTCCTGGAGCAGCAGAAGGTCCGGCCCTGGGCCGACATGCCGACCTGGTTCCCGCCCAAGGGGCCGATGGCGGGCTTCGGTTCATTCAGCCGCGACCGGGCCATCGCCAAGGGCCTGGTCTTCCGGCCCCTGGCCGACACCGCTCGCGACACCCTCGACTGGTTCGCGACCCTGCCGGCCGATCGCCAGGCCACCCTCAAGGCCGGGATCTCGGCCGAACGGGAGGCGGCCGTCCTGGCCGCTTGGCACGCGGCGCAGAAATAGTCGTAGGGATCTCAACGGCGCGGGCTTCGGCCCGCGCCCGTGCTTTCCACCCGGACGCATTCGCCATGTCGATCCTCAGCCGTCGTGACCTCCTGACCCTTGCGCCGACCCCGGGGGTCCGGGCCGCGGAAACCGCGAGCCCTCCCCCGGTGGCCAAGGCCGCCAAGCCGATGCGGATCCTGTTCCTCGGCGGGACCGGGTTCATCGGACCCCACCAGGTCGAGTACGCCATCAAGCGGGGGCACGAGGTCACCCTCTTCAACCGCGGCAAGAGCAATCCCAAGCTCTTCCCCGAGGCTCGGAAGCTCGAGGGCGACCGGAACGGGCGGCTCGACGCGTTGAAGGGCGGCACCTGGGACGCCGTGATCGACAACTCCGGCTACGTCCCCCGCCACGTGCGCGACTCGGCCCAGCTCCTCAAGGACAAGGTCGGCTACTACCTGTTCGTGTCGACCGTGGGCACCTATCAGGCGTGGTACGACGGCAGCTGGCCGGCGGGTGGGGTCGACGAGTCGTCGCCGCAGGCGCCGCTGCCCGAACCCGGGAGCGAAGAGGTCGGGAAGTACTACGGCCAGCTCAAGGCGCTCTGCGAAAAAGAGGTCGCGGCCGCGTTCCCGAACCGGAACTCGCTCGTCCGGCCCGGCCTGATCGTCGGCCCCGGCGATCCCACCGATCGGTTCACCTACTGGCCGGTCCGGATCGATCGCGGCGGCGAGGTCATGGCCCCGGGCAGCCCCACCGATCCGGTGCTGTACATCGATGCGCGCGACCTGGCCATCTGGTGCGTGCACCTGGTCGAGAACCGGACCCCGGGCCCGTTCAACGCCCTCGGCCCGCTGGAGCCGTTTTCCATGGCCGAGATGCTCTACGGGTGCCGGGCGGTCACCAGCAGCCCGGTGTCGTTTACCTGGGTCGACGCGGCGACGGTGGCGGAGAGCAAGGTCAACCCGATGGGCCTGATCCCGTGGGTCGATCCCAAGGGTCCGATCCACGGGGCGTCGAGCTTCCGCCGCGACGCCGCGTTCAAGGCCGGCCTGACCTTCCGGCCCTTTGCCGAGACGGCTCGGGACACTCTGACCTGGTTCAAATCCCTCCCGGTCGAGCGCCAGGCCAAGCTGGGCGCCGGCCTGACCGCGGCCAAGGAAGCGGAAATCCTCGCGGCCTGGCGCGCGCGATCGCGCTAGTCGACTCACCGGAGACCACCGATGGCCAACGAAGCGCCCGCGTCCCGATCGATCTTCAAGGCGATCGCCGCGATCGAACCCCACGAAGTCAAGGCGGTGTTGCTGAGCCTCCTGTACTTCTTCTTCCTGTTCGGCAGCTACTCCGTCGTCAAGCCGGTTCGCGACGCGATGGGGACCGTCTACGGGATGGAGAACATCCAGGAGCTCTACACCGGCACCTTCATCGCCAGCTTCATCGTGGCGCCGCTCTACTCGGGCCTGGCGTCGCGGATCCGGCTGTCGAAGTTCCTGCCCTGGGTGTACGGCATCGTGGCGGTGTCGATCCTGGTTTTCTGGGGGTTGTTCACCACGGTCGAGCAGCAACAGGACCGCTGGGTCGCCGCCCTGTTCTACATCTGGGTCAGCACCTTCAACATGCTGATCATTTCGGTGTTCTGGACCTTCATGTCGGACCTGTTCAACCGGGAACAGGCCAAGCGACTGTTCGGGTTCGTGGCCGCCGGGGGGACGATCGGCGGGATCGTGGGGCCGCTCCTGGCGTCGTCGCTGGTCAAGGCGGTCGGCAACAACACCCTGATGCTGATCTCGGCCGGCGGGTTCGGGATCACCGCCTTCCTGGTGACCCTCCTGGCGGGCGAGAAGAAGCGGCTCATGGCCGCCGGCGCCCAGGTGCAGAACACCACGCTCGACCGGAAACTCGAGGGCAATCCGTTCGACGGGTTCAAGCTCCTGTTCCAGTCGAAGTATCTCCTGCTGCTGGCCGCGTTCCTGCTCCTGATGACCTGGATCTCGACCATCGTCTACATCCAGCTCGGCGACCTCATCACCAAGACCTTCGAGAGCCGGGAAGCCCGGACCCAGGCGTACGCGACCATCGACCTGGTGGTCAACAGCCTGACCGTGTTCCTCCAGCTCTTCGGGACCGGCCGGATCGTCAAGCGGTTCGGCGTCACCACGGGTCTCCTGGTCAACCCGGTCATCATGGTCCTGGCCTTCCTCGGGGTGGTGTCGGCGCCGGTGTTCATGGTGCTGGCGTCGATCCAGGTCATTCGGCGGGTGGCGGAGTACGCCGTGGCCAAGCCGACCCGCGAAATGCTCTTTACCGTGGTCGATCAGGAAAGCCGCTACAAGGCCAAGAACGTGATCGACACCGTCGTCTACCGGTTCGGCGACGTGAGCGCGGCGTGGGTGAGTTCCCTGATCCTTCCGTTCGGGGTTGCCGGGCTCGCCGTCTTCGGCGTGGTCGTGGCGGCGCTCTGGTTCCCGGTGGGATTGATCCTCGGGCGCCGGTACGAGAGCGTGAAGAGCGAGGCGCCAGCCCGCTGACCCACCGGGTTCGGACGGGCCGGGTCTCGCCCCGGTCCGTCCGGGAGCCGGCGCCTAACGGGAACCGGTGCCCTCGTCGTACAGCACGCCCAGATTCTCGCTCCAGAGATCGCCAAAACCCCAGTCTCGAAACTCGGAGGCTGGGATGGCCGTGATGGCCTGCCGGGTCCGCCCCTGGGCCCGGGCCCGTTCGACCAACTCCCGGACGACATCGAAGTAGCGCCGTTGGGCGCGGAGCGCGTCGGCGGTGGTGACGGGTCCGTGGCCGGGCACCACCTTCGGCCGTTCCGGCGCGGCCGCCAGGATCTGATCGATGGCTCGCTGCCAGCCCGCCGTCGTGGCCCCCGCGTCCCGATCGATGAACGGGTGGTGACGGTGGAATAGCAGGTCGCCGGTGATCACCAGGCCGCGCCGGCGGTCGAGGACGAACAGGTCGTTGTCGGTGTGCGCGGGGCCGGGGTGGATCAGCTCGAGCCGGGTGGCGCCGAATTCGATCTCGGCGCGGTCTTCGACCAGGATCGTCGGGGCCCGGGCCTCGGGCCGCGCGGCGGCGGCCCATTCCACGAACCGGCGGACGTCCGGCTCGGTGGCCTCGTTCCTCGCCAGATCGAAGTCGCGGGCCAGGCTCTCGTAGGTCCGGTCCACCAGACGGGCCGGGTTGGCTCGGGCCGCCTCGGTGGTCCGGGCCTGATCGGCGTTGATCCGACCGGCCGCGGCCCGGTGGGCCCAGCTTCGTTCGGTGGGGAACGCGGGGAGCCCCTCGGAGTGATCGGCGTGGTGGTGGGTGATGATCACGGCCTGGACCGGACCGACCCGGGCGCGGACCTCGCGCTCGAGCGCGGCGCCGATGCCACCCAGCTTGAGATCGATGACGACGGCACCGCCCCGTTCCCGCAGCACGGTGCTGTTCCCGCCGCCCCGCTCCACCATCCAGGCGTCCGGGCCGAGTTCGGTCCACCGGAACGGCGAGGCGGCCATCCGGGCGTCGGCGCCGAGGGCGGTCCACCGAGACCCGGCGGCGGGCGCCGGCCGGGCCGCCCAGGGCCACGCGAGCGCGCCGAGCCCGGCGACGAACCCGCGACGATCGATGCCGGTCATGTCAGGTGGCTCTCCGGAACACCAGGGCGGCGTTGATCCCGCCGAACCCGAACGAGTTGCTCAGGATGAACTCCGGATCCGCCGACCGTCCGGTTCCGGGGGTGTAGTCGAGGTCGCAGGTGGGGTCGGGCACGGCCAGGTTGACCGTGGGCGGAATCCACCGATGAGTCGAGGCCAGCGCGCAGATCGCGGCTTCGATGGCGCCGCTCGCGCCGAGGGCGTGGCCGTAGTAGCCCTTGGTTCCGCTGATCGGGATCCGGCTGGCCTGGTCGCCGAAGACGGTGCGGATCGCGCGGGTTTCGGTCGGATCGTTGAGCGGTGTGGCCGATCCGTGGGCGTTGATGTAGCCGACGTCGTTCGAGCCGATCCCGGCGGTTCGGAGCGCCATGGCCATGGCCCGGGCCGCCTGCCCGCCGCCGGGGAGCGGCGCCGCCATGTGGTAGGCGTCGTTGGACAAGCCGAAGCCGACCACCTCGGCGTAGATCCGGGCCCCCCGCGCCAGGGCGCGGCCTCGTTCCTCGAGCAGCAGGACCGCGGCTCCCTCCGCCATGACGAAGCCGTCCCGGTCGACGTCGAACGGCCGGCTGGCGCCGGCCGGGTCGTCGTTGCGGGTGGACATGGCCCGGATCAGCGCGAACGCGCCGTAGGTCAGCGGCGCCAGCGGCGCCTCCGATCCGCCGGCAAAGACCAGGTCGGCCTCGTCCCGCTGGATCGTGCGGAACGCCTCGCCGATGGCGATGGCGCCGGAGGCGCAGCTCATCCCGTTGGTCAGGTTGGGTCCGGTGATCCCGAACTCGATGGCGACGTTGCAGCTCGCCGCGCCGGCAAAGACGGTCAGCGCCACCCCCGGATCGACCGCCCGGATCCCGCCCGCCAGATACCGCTCGTGCTGCAGCTCGCCCAGGGCGACGCCGCCTAACGCCGTTCCCATCAGCGCTCCGGTCCGGTCGCGGTCCTCGGCCTCGAGCCGGATGCCGCTGTCCTCGAGCGCCATCCGCGACGCCGCGAGCGCGAACTGGGAGCAGCGGTCCATCCGCTTCGATCGCTTGGCACCGAGGAACTCGACCGGATCGAAGTCGTCGACCTGACCGGCGCAGCGGCTCCGGAACGGCTCCGGATCGAACCGGCTCACGGCCCGCACCGCGGACCGCTCCGCCCGGATTCCCTGCCACAGCCCGTCGACCCCGGCGCCGATCGGGGTCACGGCCCCGATCCCGGTGATCACGACGCGGCGGCCGGTCATCGCCCGGCCTCCGGCCCGGCGCGTCCCGGGTCCGAAGTCGTCCGTGGGTGCCCCGGGGTCCCGACCCGCGCCGCGGCCTCCGCGGCCCGTTTGACGCCGGCCAGCGTGCGCGACGCGATGCCGTGCACGAACACCGGCCCGATGACCCACTCGGCCGCGGGGTAGCGGATCAGCGGCCACGCCGGGCCCGTCCAGTCGTGGATCAGCTCGATGTGGGTCCCTCCGTTTCGGGAGGTGAGCTGCCAGACCACGTCCATCCCGGTGGTGATGCCTCGAATGTGCCGATAGCGGACCTGGTGGCGGGCCGCGTCGATCCACATTTCCGATGTCCACCAGGTCGGCCAGTTGAGCGGGCCGAAGGGCCGGTTGGCCGACATCGCCACGATGATGGTGCCGTCGGGGCGGCGGTCCTCGATGGTCACGAACCGGTAGTGGGGCAGGATGGCGGGCCACCGCTCCACGTCGGAGGCCGCCTGCCAGACGGGTTCGATCGGGGCGGCGACGTCGATCAGGTCCACGGTGCGCATCAGGGCAACCTCGGAGGGGCCCACGTCGCGACGATTCGCGAACCCAGGTGAGTGGTGACGGTGGCGGCGATGCCGGCGCCCGCCAGGAGCGCGGTCAGTTCGGCGGGGCGGAAGCCCCGCGCCAACGAGGTGATCCCGTCGAGCCGGGTGACGCGGTCGAAGCCGAGGAGCCGGCTCCCGAGCCGGAATCCGACCTGGGCCAGCCGGGACCGGGTCAGATCGGCCAGCACCACGCCGAGCCGGGCCACCCGGGAAGCCTCCCGGGCCAGGGCCCGGACCCCGTCGGCGGAAAAGTGGTGGGCCACCTGGCTGATCAGCACCACGTCGATCGATCGGTCCGCGAACGGCAGGGCAAACGCGTCGCCGACGGCCGTCGGTACCCCGCGGGCGGCCGCGAGCGGGGCGGCGGCCGGGTGCCGATCGATCCCGATCGGCGCGAGGGCGATCCGCCGCCGGCCCAGGATCCTGCCTAACGCTCCCGGGATGTCGCCGCCGCCGGTGCCCACGTCGAGCAGGCTGAGCCGGTCCGGACGCCGGCCGGCCAGGAGCCGGTCGATTCCGGCGCGCGCCGCGGCCAGCCCCCCGAACCAGGCGTTGGAGCGGGCCAGGTGGTGGAGCGATTCGCGGACGACGGCCGGATCGGCCCCGGGGTCGTCGAGCAGCTCGTGGCCGATCGGGGACTGGTGGACGGTCGGCATCAGGAGAGGTTGTGGTACCCGCCGCGGAAGTAGAGCAGGGGGCGGCCGTCGTGCGCTTCGCCCCCGACGACCCGCCCGATCACCACGGTGTGATCGCCGACCGGGAACCGCTGGAAGGTCTCGCAGTCGATCGTGGCGATGGCGCCGGTCAGCAGGATCCGGCCGGTTTCGGTCCGCCGGTAGCCGATCCCCGAAAACCGCTCGGGTCCCGGCGCCTGGGCAAACCGGCGCGAGAGCGCCTCCTGATCGGCGCCGAGGACGTTGACGGTGAACGTCGTCGCCGCCTCGATGGCCCGGTGAAACTCGGCCGTTCGATCGATGTTGAGGCTGATGAGCGGAGGGTCGAGCGACACCGAGGTGAAGCTGTTGGCCGTCATGCCGGCGGCCGCGCCGCTCGAGTCGAGCGTCGTGACGATCACCACGCCGGTGGCGAACCGGCCGCACAACTCGCGGAACTGGGCGGCATCGAAGTCGGTCATCGGGACATCTCGGGTTCAGACCATCATGGCCATGAGGAAGCCGGGGTTGAGGACCGCGCGAGCCGGCAGGAAGTCGCCGGTGACGCCGATCAGGGTGTGGCCCATCCCGCGGCGATCGAGCCGGCCGAGCGCCCGGTCGAACAGCGCGGGGAACGTCATCCCGTAGCCGATCAGCCGCTCGACCGCCCATTTGCCCCGGAACGCCTCGCGGCGCGCGATCCGGTACCGATCCAGCGCCGCCGCCGGGGCCACCCGGTGCTCGGCCAGCGCAGCCTCGATGATCGGGGCCGCGAGGCCCGCGCCGCGTAGGGCGGTGCAGATCCCCTCGCCGGTGAACGGGTCGAAGAAATCGGCCGCGTCGCCGACCAGGAGCGCGCCGTCCGCCACGACCCGGCGGGCCCGGACCGCGAACCGGCCGGTGGCGAGGACGGCCCGGACGATCCGGTCGCGCCGGACCCGTCCCCGAACCGCGGGGAAGCGCTCCAGCGCCGCCAACCAGTTCGCCTCGGGATCGCCGGACACGGTCAGGATCCGATCGGGCCGGCCGACCACCGCCACGTTGGTGACGCCGCCGCCGATCGCGTTGAGTCCGACGTAGAGGCCGGTGCCGACGTGCATTTCCGCCGTCGAGCCCATCCCGTCGACCTCCGCCACGTGGGCCACCAGCGCCACCCGACGGAGCGGTTCGGTCCGCCGTCCGCCCAGGAGCCGGGCCGCGACGCCGTGGAGCCCGTCGGCACCCACCACGACCCGGGATGACACCTGGTCGAGCCGGTCCCCCTGCCTAACGATGGCCCCGGTCGTCGCGCCGGCGGTCCGGACCAGTTCGACCAGCCGGGTGCGCTCGAGGACCGTCACCCCGGCCGCCCGGGCCTGGTCGACCAGGACGGCGTCGAGCACCCGTCGCGGTACCGACAGGCCGACCTCCCGCATGCCGGGTGGCGCCGCCTTCCGGAAGAGACCCTCGAGAGCCGACCCGCGGGCCCCGTGGACCCGGGCCCCCTCGAGCGCGACGCCCAGTGGCAGCAGCCGCTCCGCGACGCCGAGCAGCTCGAGCTGCCGGACGCCCTCGGGGCTCAGGTATTCCGAGCAGGCCTTTTCCCGCGGGAACGTGGCCCGGTCGATGGCGGTGACCCGAAGGCCGGCTCGGGCCAGGCGGATGGCCGTGGCCGATCCGGCCGGGCCGAGCCCAACGACCAGCACGTCGCTCGACGGGATCGCCGCGGGTCGAACGGGCGGCCTGGCCTCCGGGCCGTTCGAGTCCACCGAACCTCGACCGTCGCCGCGGGTCGGATCGGTCACGCCAGCCACCAGCTCACGATCCCGAGTACGAGGGCGGCCCCGCCGGCGAGCGCGTTGACCCCGTCGTTGTCGAGCCAGGCCCGGCCGCGGGTCAGGGTCGTGCGCGCGCCGCAGCGGTGGATCCGCCGTTCGGTGGGCAGGTCGCATCGGGCGCAATGGAACCCGGCCTGCCAGGCCGAGCCGAGGACGGAATCGAACAGCATGGCGGCCTGCCCGATGAAGGCCGCGGCCAGGAGGAGCGGGCCGGGACCACCCATGGTCACCGCCACCAGGCCGACCGACGCGGCGCCCATGAAGCCGCCCGATGAGCCGAACCACGTCACGCCCCCGCTGGTGCCGGCCGGGACCGGCCGGCGGGTCAGGATGTCGCGAGGCGGTCGAGGGCTCAGGCTGCCGAACGCGGTGGCCCAGGTGTCGGCGCCGCTGGCGGCGAGCGCCACCGTCGCGAGCCAGAAGCCCAAGCCCGGCGCGATCCACTCGGCGGTGGCCCCGAAGGCGGCGAGACCGCCGTTGGCGAACACCTGGCGCTCGTCGCGGGTCTGGGTGTCGGCCTGGTCGGAGGGGCCGGCCGCCCGCGCGGCGATCCGGGACACCAGGGTGCTCCCGACGAAGAACGTGCCGAGCACCGCGCAGCCCGGCCAGCCGGTCGGCCACAGGATCAGGGTGCCCACCGCCAGCGCCGCCAGCGCTCCTCGGACGGAGAGCGCCCGGAGGATCCAGGCCACGGTGGCGATCGCCGCGGACACCCCGGCGGCCAGGAGGAAGGGCATGAAGGCCAATCTAACCCTTGGTGAGGCGGAGCTTCGACCTTAATTTGTCGGCCCAGCATGTCCCCTCTCAGAGCCCCGTGAGTCCGCCGACCGTCCACGCGATCGTGCCGCTGGCCGTCCTGGAGGCGATCCGGAATCTCGATACGCCGCTCGACGACGGTCTGTCGGCGGAACTCGCGCCCGAGACGTTCACCAAACGGCTCGGCCTCACCAGCACGGTGGCGGCCCAGATCGACCGCTACCGCGAGATGGCCGACCGCGGCACCCACGTCGGCGACGACGAGGCGGTCCAGGTCTTCCGCCTGGCCGGGCGCCGGGCCGACGCCACCCTGGTCTATTCGGATGCCGGCAGGCGCGCCGCCCGGTACGCCGCCCGGACCCGGGGCGGGAAGCCCTCGATGTTCTGGCGGGTGTTCCCCCGCTCGTTCCGCCGGCGCGCCGGCGAGCGGGCGGCGCAGCGAACCCTGGCCCGGGTCTTCGGACTGCCGCTGCTGCGGGAAGGGGGCGGGATTCAGCTCCGCCTGACCGAATCGCTGGCCACCCGGGCCGGCTTTGAGGGAACCGGGTGTTACTTCAACAGCGCGCTCGTGGCCGAGCTGCTTCGGGTCACCAGCGGGTTCGAGGGGTCGATGGTGCACGACCGCTGTCGCTCGCGGGGCGACGACACCTGTCAGTGGAAGGCCGCCGAAGCAGACCAACGCTGGTAACCGGAGGGTCGGATGCGACACCTGGGTTCGATCGATCGCGAGGCCCTCGGGGCCGCGCTGGGCGTGGCCGGGGCCGACGGTTGGCTCCTGTTCGAGTTTCGGGGCATCAATCCCGTCGCGCTTCGGATGCTGGGCGTCCGACCCGGCACCCGCCGGATCTTCGTCTATCTCCCCAAGGATGGCGTCCCGATCGCCATCGCCCACAAGATCGAACTCCAGCAGACCGAGGGCTTCCCGGGCCAGGTCAAGCCGTACTCGCGCTGGCAGGAGCTCGAGACCGCGCTTCGCGAAGTGGTCGGCGGCAAGACCGTGGCGATGGAAATCTCGGCCCGCGACTCGGTGCCCTATCTCGATCGGATTCCCTACGGCGTGGTCGAGCTGCTCCAGTCGGTCGGCACCCGGGTGGTGCCGAGCGCCCCGCTGGTGACCCAGTTCACGGCCCGGTGGCTGCCCGCCGAGGCCAAGGACCACCTCGCGGCGGCGGAGATCCTGGCCCGGGTGGCCAAGCAGGTCCTGGCCGAGACCGTCACCGAGGGCGGCAAGCAGGTCACCGAGTCGGCGGTCCAGGGGCGGGTGGTGTCGCTGCTCGAAGCCGAGGGGCTGGCGGTCGATCCGGGGCACCTGCCAATCGTCGGGTTCGGGCCCAACGCGGCCGATCCGCACTACCAGCCGATCAAGGGGCGCGACCGAACCCTCGGGACGGACGAGGTCGTCCTGATCGACCTGTTTGCCGGGCGGAGCCTCGAGACCGTCTTCGCGGACCAGACCTGGATGGGGTTCAGCGGCCGCCAGGTGCCCCCGGAGGTCGCGAAGGTCTGGACGGTGGTCCGGGACGCTCGGGACGCCGCCCTGGCCGCGGTGTGGCAGGCGGCGAGGGACAAACGTCCCCTCCGAGGGTTCGAGATCGACCGAGCGGCGCGCCAGGTAATCGAACAAGCGGGGTATGGACCGCATTTCGTTCACCGGACCGGTCATTCGATCGATCGCGATCTTCATGGATCCGGCCCTCACTGCGACGACTACGAGACCCATGACGACCGGGCCCTCATGCCGGGGGTCGGATTCTCGGTCGAGCCCGGGATCTACCTGACGGGGCGGTTCGGGGTCCGCAGCGAGGTGAACGTCTGGTGGTCGCCGGACGGACCGGTGGTGACTCCGGGCGAACCGCAACGAGAGTTGATTCTGCCATAATCGAGGGGGAATGGTCGGCACCTGGATCGGGTTGGTCGCGGCGCTGAGCGTTGGAGTCGGGTCGGCCGACACCGGGCTCGTGGTCAGAACGGTCCGGTTCTATCGGGCCGATCCCGGGCAATCGCCCGGGCAGACCCAGGTCACGGCCTTCCTCCGGATCCCGCCCGATCTCCCCCGAGCTGGCCAGGACGGCCAGGTCTCCCTCTCCCTCACCGTCACCGTCACCGATTCCGCCGGCGAAGCCCTCTACCAGCAGGCCTGGCAGCGGCGCACCGCGGTCCCGTTTCCCCGGGGCGAGGCCGATCGGCTCGACCTGTTCCGCTTTACCCTGGGCGCCGGGCGTTTCCTCCTCGAGGCCTCCGTGGTCGACTCGGTGTCCGGAGCCAAGGCCTCGGCCACGGTGCCGATCGAGGGTTACCCAACTCCGCCGGCGGCCTCCGACCTCCTGATCAGTCCCTGGCTCCGTCCGGTGGCCTCGATGGACACCGTTCCCCAGGCCGGCGAGTTCCGGCGTGGGGGCCTGATCGTGGCGATCGCGCCGGAGGTGGTGGTGGGCGGGCCGGCGGCCTCCGTGGCCTACCTGCTCGAGACCTATGCCGGTACGTCCAGCGAAGGGCGGCTCACCGTCACGGTCGAGGACGCGGGCGGGGCGGTCCGGAAGCGGTTCGGGCCGACGCCGGTCCGGGTGGCGGCCGGGATCGGGCTGCTGACCGGCCAACTGGAATTGGGCGACCTTCCGGCGGATCGGTACCGGCTCAAGGCGTCGATCGAACTGGGCGGTCGGGTGGTGAGCCGGGAGGCCGGGTTCGTGTCCGACCCGGCGGTGGCCAGCATGCCGGGGGCGCTGTCGGACGAGGCTTACTTCGGGCTGCTGAGTGGCGCTTCCCTCGATCAGGCCTATGCGCCGCTGGCCACCATCGCGGAGCCGCGCGATCTGGCCCGGTGGCCGAGGGCCGGCGGCGACGAGGAGAAACGGGCGTTCCTGACCGGGTTCTGGCGGGGCCGCGACCCGACCCCGAACGCGCCGGGCAACGAGCGGCGGGCCCAGTTCTACGACGGGGTGGTCTACGCCAACGCCTTCTACGCCGACGCGCGGCGCCGGCTGGCCGGCTGGCAGACCGACCGCGGCCGGGTCTTCCTCCGCGAAGGCCTGCCGACCCAGGTGCTCCGACGTCAGCAGCGCGGCGCGGTGCCCGCCTACGAAGTCTGGCGGTATTTCGAGGGGGTCGGCCGGTACTACCTCTTCGTCGACCGAGGAGCGTTAGGCGGGTTCCAGCTGCTCCGCTCCAACGATCCCCGGGAGCTGAAGGAGCGGCGGTGGCAGCAGATCCTCACCGCCGCCGGGGTGGCGGAGGTGGTCGACTTCCTGGGGCGGACGGTGCTGGAGCCGGACGGGCCGGCGTAGGTCCGGGGCCGGTAGGGTCAGTGCCCCCGGTGGGGCGCGCCGGGCAACTCGGCCCGCACCAGATCGACCTGGCGAGCCGGTTCGGCGCGATGACCGAAGGGCAGGGCGTGGTCGATGCCCATCGCCACGAACAGCAGGGCCAGATAGAGCAGTGAATAGCGGTACATCTTCCAGGCGGTCGGGGTGACGCCTTCTTCCCGCAACAGCTGGACGCAATACCAGAGCAGGCGCCCGCCCAGGGCCAGCGCGGCCACGCCGTAGAATACGCCCTGGTGGCCCGTCAGGGTCGGCAGGACCGTGAGGGGGAGGAGCAGCACGGTGTAGCCGAGCATCTGGACCTTGGTCTGCCGCTCGCCCCGGACCACCGGCATCATCGGGACGCCCACCTTGGCGTAGTCGCCCTGCTTGATCAGGGCCAGGGCCCAGAAGTGCGGCGGGGTCCAGTAGAACACGATCGCGAACAGGATCAGGGCGGCCAGGTCGACCGAGTTGGTCATGGCGGCCCAGCCCACCAGCGGCGGGAAGGCGCCGGCCGCTCCGCCGATCACGATGTTCTGCGGCGTGTTCCGCTTGAGCCAGGCGGTGTAGATGAAGACGTAGAAGAGGAACCCGCCCAGGGCCAGCCACGCCGACAGCGGATTGACCAGGTTCCAGAACAGGGTAAACGCGATGGCGGCCAGGCTCACCCCGAAGAGGAGGGCCGCGCCGGCGGGCACCCGTCCGGACGGAATCGGCCGGGTCCGGGTCCGGGCCATCAGGACATCGATGTCCCGGTCGAACCACATGTTGACGGCGTTGGCACCGCCGGCCATCAGGTAGCCCGCCAGCGCCACCCACCCCACCAGGCTGGCCGACGGCAGCCCGTACTCCGTGATGAACATCGGGGCGATGGTCGTCAGGAGCAGCAGCGAGATGATCCGTGGCTTGGTCAGCGCCACGAGGTCGCGCAGGATGGTCACCAGAAGGCCCGCTCGGTCCGTAGGGATAGTGTCTTGAATCGGGAGGGAATATACTCTCAAGGGACGTTCAAGACACCGTCGGACACCCGGTCCGGCCGGCCCCGTTTCCCGTCACCGCGAGCCATCCCGAACCATGACCACGACCGAACGGTTGCCCCGGACGATCGGCCTGTTCTCAGCGGTGGCGGTGATCGTGGGGACCACGATCGGCTCCGGGATCTTCCGGGTGCCGGCGGCGGTCGCCACGAAGCTCGGTGAGCCCGGTCCGATCCTGCTGGCCTGGGTCCTGGGTGGGATGCTGGCGCTCTTCGGCGCGCTGACCCTGGCCGAGATGGCCGCCATGTACCCGCGGTCGGGTGGCGTGTTTGCCTACATCGAGGAGGCGTTCGGGCCGTTTCCGGCGTTCCTGTTCGGGTGGTCGCAGCTGGCCGTCATCCGGGCGTCGGCGCTGGGCGGGATCGCCACCGTCTTTGCCGAGTACCTGGCCTATTTCACCCACTTCACGCCGTTTCAGGTTCGGGTCGCCGCCGCGGTGACCATCCTGATCGTGGCCGCCATCAATTACCTCGGGGTCCGGAACGCGAGCCGGGTGGTCAACGTGGCCATGGTGGCCAAGTACCTGGGCATGGTGGGCCTCGTGGTGCTGGCGTTTGCCTTTGGCTCGGGCGACTGGGGGAACTTCACCGCCTCGGGGTTGGCCACGCCAACGGCTTTCAGCCTGTCGATGGTGGGTGCCGCGCTGGTGTCGATCATGTGGGCCTACGACGGCTGGGCCGACCTGTCCTACATCGGGGGCGAAATCAAGGATCCGGGCCGGAACTTCCCGCTGGCCCTGATCGTCGGCACGATCCTGATCATCGCCATCTACCTGGCC
>JAEUJH010000120.1 GCA_016794825.1 Gemmatimonadota bacterium | reverse complement strand
TAGCGCGCGATGATGTCGACCCGCTGACTCGGCGCGCTCGGGCCGTGGAACATGCCCGGGAACACCACCAGCTTCGTGTCGACCCCGTTGCTCCTGAGCGCCTGATACATCTGCTCCGAACCGATGATCGGCACGTTGAAGTCCTTCTCGCCCCCCATGAACAGCGTCGGGGTGGTGATCCGGTCGGCCTTGAAGAACGGGTAGGAGACCTTCATCCACGCCTCCGGGTTCTTCCAGGGCGGGCCGAGTTCCTGCTCGTACTGATAGATGTACTGGTCGCTCCCGTACATGGAGAGTTGGAGCGCGCTGCCCGCGCCGCTCACTCCCGCCTTGAACCGCCCGTCGGTGGCGATCGTGTAGTCGGTCAGGATCCCGCCGTAGCTCCACCCGCCCAGAACCAGTCGGGCCGGGTCCGCGATTCCCCGGGCGATCACCTCATCGACCGCGCCGAGGAGGTCCATGACCTCCTTGTTGCCCCAGTCGGCGAAGATCGCCTTGCTGAACGCCTCGCCCCGACCGGAACTCCCCCGGTAGTTGGGGGCCAGCACGGCGTATCCCTTGGCGGCGAACACCCGCCGCATCAGGTCGAAATCGTGACCATCCTGACCGAACGGCCCGCCGTGGATGTGGAGCGCCAGCGGGAGCTTCTGCCCGGGCTGGTAGTCGGGAGGGAGGTACAGCATGCTGCCGACCTGGGTTCCATCCCGACTCTTCGAGTCGATCCGCTGAACGGGACCCAGATCGAGCGTGGCCATGAGCGAGTCATTGTGACGCGACAACCGACGGAAGGCGCCGTTCTCGAACGCCACCACCTCGTACGGCTCGGTGTCACTGGTCCGGACCGCCGCCACCTTGGCGCCCGCCACCGCCACGCCCGAGATCCCCTGCGGGCCGGTGCTCAGCCGTTCGATGGCGCCGGTCGCCACGTTGACCCGGGCCAGGGGCGCGGTGCGGTCGTCGTCGAACCCGAAGTAGACGAACCGACCGTCGGCCGACCAGACCGGGTCGCTGGCGTTCCGGTCGAGCGACTCGGTCAGGACCTTGGGCTCGCCGCCGGTCGCCGGCACGATGGTCACCCGCGGGTTGCCGTAGGCCCAGTACTTCGGATCGCCGCCCCGCAGATACACGATCCACTTGCCGTCGGGGCTGAAGCTCGGTCGACCCGATCCCCGGCCGCCGTCGTTGCCGACGAACGTGGTGAGCGCCCGCGGCTCGGCGCCGACCCGGGCCTCGATCGCGTAGAGATCCCAGTTGTCGTTCCGATCGCTGCCCGGGGCCCGCTTGCTCGCGAACACGATCTCCTTCCCGTCGGGCGACCAGCTCGGACTCGCGTCGTCGAAGTCGCCCCGGGTGAGCTGCTCGATCTTCCGGGTGGCCAGATCGAACAGGTAGAGATGGTCGCGCCGCCGATTCAGGTAGCCGACATAGTCGCGCTTGAAATCCCAGCGATCGATCTCGAGCGCCTTCGGGGTCTTCTTCTCGCCCGACTTGGCGCTGTCCGGATCGGGATCCTGGATCACGAACACGAGCCGCTTGCCGTCCGGGGCCCAGGCGTAGTCGTCGATCCCGCTCTTGATGTCGGTGAGCTTCTCGGCCTCGCCGCCGAGCCGGTCGAGCAGCCAGAGCTGAGCGCCCTTGTCGCTGTCGCCGCGAGCGCTGAGGAACGAGAGCCAGCGATTGTCCGGGCTCCACCGGGGACTCGACTCGCCGTCCGGGCTGGAGGTGAGACGAACGGTCCGGGTTCCGTCCCAACTCACCATGTAGAGGTCGGTGTTGCGCTTGTCCTTGGCCGAGTCCGGAGTGGTGACGGGATACACGACCCACTGCCCGTCCGGCGAAATCAGCGGCGCGCCGACGTCCTTGATCCGGTAGACGTCGCCGGCGACGATCCGGCGCTTGGCGGGAGCCTGGGCCGCCACCAACGCGGGAACCCCGAGGAGCAGAAGCAATACGGAGGGTCTCATACTCGATTGGCCTTCAGTTCACGAAGGGAATAGAACGTGCCCCGCCACCGGATCCCACCATCGCGCAGGTTGACGAACATGGTCCGCCAGAGAATGGCCACGAAGAGTACGACCACCACGGGATAGAGCAAGGCCACCACCGGGGTCACCCGCATGCCGCGCGCCAGGATCGCGAACATCGCCAGCGCCACCAGCACCTGGAGGCCAAACAACCACTGGGCCAGCCCGGTGGCAACCGGTAGCAGAACCAGTGGCGACAGAACGAGCAACTGCGCCAACCCGCCCGCCACCGAGAACGCCATGCTGTACTCGACGCCCGAGAACATGTTCTTCTCGAACCCGCGCACCATTTCGCCCAGGGAGTGGTACCACTCGACCGAAATCATCCCGCCGCCGTCGAGCGCCTCGGCCCGGAAGCCGCCCCGCTTGAGGATCTTCCCCAGCTTCATGTCGTCGTCGGGCCGCAGCCGGATCGGAGCGTGCCCGCCCACCGCCACGTACGCCGAACGGCGGACCAGGTTGAAGGCTCCCACCCCGACGAAGAACCGGCTCCCCGGATCCGATGCCTTCCAGGGCTTGGCAAAGCTGAGGAACGAGAACAGGAACTGGACGCCGAAGGCCTTGAGGAGGAGCCCCGGCAGGATCAACGTCGGGGCCGCGGCCAGATGATCGAACCGACCCTCCTCCGCCCGACGGACCGCCCGGCTTACCACCTCCGGCGCGAGATGGATGTCGGCGTCGGTGAAGAGGAGCCACTCGCCGGATGCCCGCTCGGCGCCGAGATGGAGCGCGTGGTTCTTGCCGAGCCAGCCCGCCGGAAGCTCGGCCACCTGGACGACGGCCAGGCGCGGGTCCTCCGCGGCCAGGCGGTCGAGAATGGCCCCGGTCCGATCGGTGGAGCGGTCGTCGACCACCACCAGCTCCAGATCGGGATAGCGCTGGGCCAGCATCGACCGGACGGCGGGCTCGATCCCCCGCTCCTCGTCCCGCGCGGCGACCACCACCGAAACCCGCGGCGGCCGGCCGGCCGACCAGGGCGGCAGCGCCTCGAGCCTGGCCACCTGACGATTGCCGACGAGCACCTCGAGGGCGACGAGGACGGAAATCCCGAGCAGGATACCGGCAAACCAGGTCATGACGCCCGCCTAACGCCCGATGTAGACCGTGCCCGCCTTCATGACGAAGCGGACTCGTTCCAGGGCGCTGAAGTCGCGCTCGAGATCGCCCTCGACGGCGATCACGTCGGCCCGCGCCCCCGCCTTGAGCACGCCGAGCCGGTGCTCCATCCCGAGCAGTCGGGCGTCGTTGATGGTGGCCGCCTGGAGGACCTGGACCGGCGTCAGGCCCGCCTGGTGGTACGCGAACAGGACCCGCCGAGCCGCGGTGCCCTGGGCCCACTTGAGGTCGAGATAGTTGTCGGACCCGGCCGTGATGGTGACCCCGGCCTTGACCGCCCGGCGGAGCCGGTCGCGGCCGGCCGCCAGGTAGCGGGAGACCTGCTCGGGCGGCGGGGCCGGTTGGCCGGGGTTGGCCAGCGTCAGGTAGTGGACGATGGACACGCTGTCGATGTCGGTCGGGACCATCGTCACCCCGTTCCTGGCCATCAGCGCCAGGGTCGAGTCGGCCACCTGATAGGCGTGCTCGATCGAGTTGACCCCGGCAAGCGCCGCCCGGTAGACCGCCGCGTCGCTGGTGGCGTGGGCGGCGACCCGGACGCCGTGCAGCCGCGCCGCCGCGACGATCGCCGTCATCTCCTCGACGGTCAGGTAGCCCGCGTTGGGCGTGTTGTTGGAGAAGATCTTGATGACGTTGGCCCCCATCGTCACGTTCTCGCGCACCGCGTCGGCTGCCTCGGCGGGATTGCGGACGATCCGATACTCGTCGGCGGCCAGGGACTCGTAGCCCGGCTTGAGGCCGGGGAACTGCCCACCCACCGGACTCAATCCCGGCCCCGACACCCACATCCGCGGACCATCGACGCTGCCGTCCTCGATCGCGACCCGGAGCGCCACGTCGCCGAAGAGCCCGCTGTTGCCCAGATCCCGGACGGTGGTGATCCCGGCCGCGAGAAAGGTCCGGGCCCGGGCCGCGCCGTGGAGCGCCCGCAGCGGCAGCCCCTCGTTCACCAGCGCCTTGACCCCCTCCATCGTCAGGCCGCCGGTCACGCCCTCCAGGTAGAGCAGGTGGGTATGGGCGTCGATCAGGCCGGGCAACACGGTGCGGTTCGAAAGGTCGATGACCCGCGCGCCCGCCGGCCGCTCCACCTTCTCCGCCACGGCGACGATGCCCCCGTTCCGGATCAGGAGTTCCCGCGGGCCCACGAACCCGCCGGCCTCGCTGTCGAAGAGCCGGCCGGCCCGAATCACGGTCGGGATCGTGTCGGGCGGGGTCTGCGCCGCCAACGAGCCCGCCAGCCCGAGGAGCAGCACCCCGAGCACCACCGTCGTCATCCGCATCGAGGTCCTCGAATCAGGTCCGGAAGATCTTCCCGGGGTTCATGAGCCCGTCGGGGTCGAGCACCTGCTTGATCGATCGCATCACCGCGACCGCCTCGCCGTGCTCCCTGAGGAGCGAATCCTGCTTGCCGAGACCGATCCCGTGCTCGCCGGTGCAGGTACCGCCCATGGCGATCGCCCGCTCGACCATCCGGTCGTTGAGGCGCTTGCCCTCGGCGAGTTCGGCCGGCGCGTTCGGATCGAGGAGATAGGCGACGTGGTAGTTCCCGTCGCCCACGTGGCCCAGGATGGCCGCCGTCACCTTGGACTGGTTCGCGTCTCGCTTGGTCTCGAGCATCGACTCGGCCAGCCGCGAGATCGGGACGCAGACGTCGGTGATCATGGCCCGGGCGCCGGGCCGGAGGCTGAGCCCGGCAAAGTACGCCTCGTGGCGCGCCTTCCAGAGCCGGGCCCGGGCTCCCTCGTCGGTGGCCCACTCGAAATCGGCGCCCCCATGCTGGAGCGCCAGTTCCTTGACCAGCTCGGCGTCCTCCGCCACGCCCCGCTCGGAACCGCCGTGAAATTCGAAGAACAACGTCGGCACCGCCCGATAGGGCAGGCCCGCCTGCTTGGCCACCGCGTCCATGAACAACTCGTCGAGCAGCTCGATCCGGGCCACCGGCACGCCGAGCTGGATCGTCTCGATCACCGTGGCCACCGCGCCCTCGAGGGTGGCGAACGGACAGACCGCGGCCGCCACCGCCGCCGGAACCCCGTGGAGCCGGAGCGTCACCTCGGTGATGATGCCGAGGGTTCCCTCCGATCCGACGAACAGCCGGGTCAGGTCGTATCCCGCCGACGATTTGCGGGCCCGCCCACCGGTCTTGATGACCCGCCCATCGGCCAGCACCACGGTCAACCCGAGCACGTTCTCCCGCATCGTGCCGTAGCGGACCGCGGTGGTGCCGGAGGCCCGGGTCGCGGTCATGCCACCGATCGTCGCGTCGGCACCCGGATCGATGAAGAAGGTCAGGCCGGTGCTCTTGAGCGCCTCGTTGAGTTGCTTCCGAGTCACCCCCGCCTCGACCGTGACGTCGAGGTCCTCGGGCGAGATCCGGATCACCCGATCCATGCCTGACAGGTCGATCGTGACGCCGCCGCGGACGGCCGCCACGTGACCCTCCAGTGACGTCCCCGCCCCCCAGGCCACCATCGGCGTCCGGTGGCGGGAACAGAGCGCCGCGATCCGACTCACTTCCTCCGTGGTCTTCGGGAAGACCACCGCGTCGGGAGGAAACGACCCCGGATACGCCTCACCCTGGCCGTGATGCTCTCGAATCGCGGGAGCAACGGTCACCCGGTCGCCCAGGAGGCGTTCGAGTTCGGCCTGCAGGGTCGGGTCGAGCGCGGTCGCGGTGCCGGTCATGATCAACGCTCCGCCACGGACACGTCGAGGTGCGAGGGATAGGTCGCGGAGCGATGGACCCGGTGGGTGGCCACTCGGTAGTCCGCGTCCTTGGCTTCGAAGATGTTCGGAACGAACGTCTGCGGATTGCGATCGATCAGCGGGAACCAGGTGCTCTGCACCTGGATCATGATCTTGTGGCCCTTCTTGAACGTGTAGTCGACCGAGTGGAGCCCGATCCGGTACGGCGTCACCCTCCCGGGCACGAGCGGCGCCGGCCGTTCGTAGCTCCTCAGGAACCGACCCCGGAACACGTCGCCCACCACCATCAGCTGGTAGCCGCCCAGGCGGACATCGGCCGGGTGATCCTCGGGATAGACGTCGATCAGCTTGACGATCCAGTCGGCATCGGTCCCCGTGGTCGACGCGAAGAGATTCGCCACGATCTTGCCGGAGAGGGTGACGTCGTCGGTCAGCGGTTCGGTCTCGAAGCTGAGCACGTCGGGCCGGAGATGGGCGTGCCGCTGGTCATCGACCTGCCAGATCGGCCAACTCGACGCCGGCGAGCCGCCGTAGAGGGGCACGATCGGCCGGGCCCGATACGGCACCGGACGAGCCGGATCGGACACGAAGGACTCCACCCCGCTTCCGGTCGGCTTGGTCCAGCCAAGCTTCCCGTCGGCGTGGAAGTAGAGCTGCCGCCGACTCACCCCCGACTTGGGCGGCCAGGCCGCGTGCCGCTGCCAGGCGTTGGACCCCGGACGGAACGTGAGCGCCTCCGGGAGGTCGAGCCGACCCTCGTCCTTGAGCCAGTGCCCGAACCACCGAGCCTCGACCGAGTCGCGGAAGAACACGCTCGTTTCGGCCCCGAACGAAATCGGTCCGAGCTTGGCGCCGTCGCCCCGAGCCCACCCACCGTGGTTCCAGGGGCCGACCACGAGGTAGTTGAGCCCCTTGGTGTCGAGCGATTCCATCTTTTCGTAGATGGTCATCGGCCCGTAGAAGTCCTCCTGGTCCCACCACCCCGCCACGGTCAGGGTGGGTACCGTCACCTTGGTGATATGACGGATGACTTTCCGGGCCTTCCAGTAGTCGTCGAACGTGTGGTGACTGGTGAAGTCGGTCCAGGCCGGCTTGGCCCGGTGGAAGTAGCGGGCGTCGACGTTGGCCAGGCCACCGAGCCGGAGGAACCACTCGTAGGTGTCGAGGCGATCGAAGTCGAAGGGCGTGAATCGCTGCCCGTCGACCGCGGCGACGTACTCGAACCCGTAGCTCAGCCGGAACGCGCCGTTGTGGAAGAAGTCGTCGCCCTGGAACATGTCGTCGGGCGACGCCTGCGGCGAGGCGGCCTTGAGCGCCGGGTGCGGATCGAGCAGGGCCATCATCGTGGTCCACCCGCCGTACGAGATGCCCCGCATCCCGACCCGCCCGTTGGTGTTGGGCAGGTTCTTGACCAGCCAATCGACGGCGTCCCACGCATCGGTGGTCTCGTCGATGGCCTTGGCGTCGGCCGGATTCCGGGTCGGACGGATCATCGAGAAGGTTCCCTCGGAGCCGTACTTCCCTCGGAGGTCCTGACACACGAACACGTATCGGGCGCGCGCCAGGGTCCCGGCCCCATCGACCACGTTGCGACACATCCCCTCGGCGTCGTACGGCGTCCGCTCCAGGAGAATCGGGAGCGGCCCCTGCTGGTCGACCGGGCGCCAGATGACGGTGTGGAGCCGGACTCCGTCCCGCATCGCCACCATGGCGGTGGATCGCTGGTAGCCGTTCGAGACGTCCTGCCCGGCGGCCGTGCCCGCAACCACCGAGGCCGCCAGCACCACGGCCGCGAACCGAGAGATCGAAGCAATCATCGCGTCACCACGGAGACTTCGAGATGGGAGGGATATCGGGCCGAACGAAGCACCCGATGCGTGGCCGCCACGAAATCGGCGTCGCGGGCCAGATAGATGTTGGGCACGAACTTCTGGGGATTGCGGTCGATCAGCGGGAACCAGGTGCTCTGGACCTGGACCATGATCCGGTGACCCTTGAGGAACGTGTAGTCGGCGGCGTTCAGACTCAGGGTGTAGGGCGTGATTTGGTTGGCCACCACCGGTTTGGGCCGTTCGTATCCGTCGCGATACCGGGCCCGGAGCACGTCACCGACGACCATCAGTTGGTAGCCCCCCATCATCGGGTCGTCCGCCACTTTTTCCGGGTAGACGTCGATGAGCTTGACGATCCAGTCGGCGTCGGTCCCCGTCGTCGCGGCGAACAGACGGGCCAGCACCCGCCCCGAAATGGTCACGTCCTCGGTGAGCGGTTCCGTTTCGAAGCTGAGGACGTCGGGTCGGAGGTGCGCATGCCGCTGGTCGTCCACCTGCCAGACCGGCCAGGTCGACGGCACCTTGCCGCCGTAGAGCGGCGTGATCGGCCGCTTCCGGTAGGGCACCGGGCGGGCCGGGTCGGACCGGAAGCTCTCCACTCCCTCGCCGGTCGGACGTTCCCAGCCGAGCTTGCCGTTCGAATGGAAGTAGAGCTGCCGCGTGGCGACCCCCGACTTGGGCGGCCAGGCGGCGTGCCGCTGCCACTGATTGCTGCCCGGTCGGAAGGTAAGAGCCTCGGGCAGATCGAGCTTGCCCCGGTCCTTGAGCCAGTACGCGAACCAGGGCGTCTCGACGGTTTCGCGGAACCATGCCGCGGTGTTGGTGCCGAACTTGATCGGACCGAGGCTGCTGCCGGGCCCGCCGGCCCAGCCGCCGTGGTTCCACGGACCGATGACCAGGTGATTGATGCCGCGGGTGTCGTTCTTCTCGAGCGCGTCGTAGAGGGTGAGCGGCCCGTAGAAGTCCTCCTGGTCCCACCAGCCGGCCACGGTCAGCGTCGGGACCGTGACGGGTTTCCCAGCGAAGTGAGGGCTCACCTTCCGGCGCCGCCAGAACTCGTCGAAGTCGGGATGGGAGACGAAGTCGGTCCAGGTCGGGCGCTTGCCCTTGAAGTGCAGCCGGTCGGCGTTGGCGAGGCCTCCGAGCCGCAGGAACCACTCGTAGGTGTCGAACCGGTCGAACGTGAACGGTTCACTGACCCGGCCGGCCTCCAGGCTGGCGACGTATTCGAACCCGTAGCTCAGGCGGAGCGCGCCGTTATGGTGGAAGTCGTCGCCGAGGTACATGTCGTCCGGCGACGCCTGGGGCGAGGCGGCCTTGAGCGCGGGATGGGGATCGATCAGGCCCATCATCGTGGTCCAGCCCCCGTACGAGATCCCGATCATCCCGACCCGGCCGTTGTGCCCCGGCACGTTGGCGAGCACCCAGTCGATCGTGTCGTTGGTGTCGGTGTTCTCGTCGACCTGCTCCCCCCGGGCCGGATCGCGCGGGGGGCGGACCATCACGAAGGTCCCCTCGGAGGCGTATTTGCCGCGCAGGTCCTGGAACACGAAGATGTAGCCGTCGTCGGCCAGGAGCTTGTACCGGCTCGCCAGTCGGGGCCCGATGTTCTTGGCGTTGTACGGCGTCCGCTCCATCAGGATCGGGAGCGGGCCCGTGGCGGACGCCGGCGTCAGGATCTCGGTGTAGAGCCGAGTGCCGTCGCGCATCCGGATCATCTCGGTCCGCTTGACGTAATCGGGGCGAATCGCCTGCGCCGCCAGCGATCCGACGACCGCCGCGGCCAGCACCCCGGCCCGCAGCACTGGATACAATATTGTGTGCAGAGTCATTCCTCGAATCTCCGCGACGGGACGGGGTTTGGCAATGCCCGCGCGACGGGAGCGGCAGGAGAACCGACGCCTCCCGATCGGCCAACCGCGCCGGCCGGGAGGGTCGTTATGTCCTGAGGAGCAGCGAGGTGGGGAACTCCCGAACAAGGTCGTTCGAGCAGGTCACCGGACTCCGACGGCCGGGTAACGGAGCCGTTTCGGCCGCGGCCTCAGAACTCCTCCCGATCGAACCGCCACAGCGCGACGACCAGGAACAGGATGGTCAGGGCCGCCGTGGCCGCGGTCGGAATCCAGATCGGCATCGGAACCGGCTTCCAGACCGAAACCGCGGCCGCGACCCGGGTCAGCGGCCAGGGCAGCGCCAGTGACACCCAGGCGGGGAGAAAGTTCGGCAGGATGTTGCCGGCCACCCAGAAGCCGAGGGCAATCCCGCCCACCGGGCCGCGGGACTGGAACAGGGTGCCAAGCATCAGGGTCAGGGCGATATAGAACGTCTGATGGAGCGCGGCGATCCCGAGCGCCTCGAGGAAATAGGCCGGCGTGGGGAGCGTCTTCCAGAAGATCTGACAGACCACCGTCGACGCGATGGCGGGCACCACCAGCGACAGGAACAGGAAGCTCGCGGTGATCGCGACGAACTTGGTCAGCACGAACGCGCGACGGCTGGTCGGCTTGGTCAGCACCCAGGCGGCCGTGCCGGAGTTCCGCTCCCCGACGATGGCACCCTGGGTAACCAGCACCGCCCCGATCAGCCCGAAGAAGCCGCCGACCTGGAAGAAGATCTCCATCGATTCGGCAAAGCCTCGGGGCGCCGACTTTCGCTCGGCCTGGCCCTCCAGGCCGATGATCACGAGAAACCCGGTGATCACGACTTCCCAGAGGATCAGGTGGACGAGCCAGCGGCGGGTCCGCCACCACGACCCGAGTTCCTTGTCGAGGAGATTGCCGAATCCGGTGGTCCAACCCGAGTTGGAGGTCGCGACGAGGCTCACGTGGCACCTCCCTCGATCAGGTTGACGAACACGTCCTCGAGCTGGTAGCGCCGCCGACCAAAGTTCCGGACCCGGACCGAATCGTCGCCGAGAATGGTACGGAGCAGGGTCTGGTCGGCGGCTTCGTCGTCGCTCACCGCGACGTGCCACTGGGTCGTGCCGTTGGTGCCCGTCTCCTCGAGATTCGAGACCCACGGCAGGCCGGCCACCCGACGACGGGCGGCCTCGGTCGACCCGGCCAAGTCGACCACGTAGGTCGTGTGGCCGGTCCCCGCCAGCAGTTCCCCGATCGGCGCCTGCGCAATCAGCTTGCCGCCGTTGAGGATCGCGACCGTGTCGCTGATCCGCTGGACGTCCTCGAGAATGTGCGTGGAATAGAAGATCGTGGTGTGCGAGCGCAGCTTGGCCATCACCTCGAGGACGTCACGCCGGCCCATCGGGTCGAGCGACGCGGCCGGCTCGTCGAGGATCAGCAGATCCGGCTTGCTGATCTGCGCCTGCGCCAGGCCGAGCCGCTGACGCTCACCGCCGGAAAACCCCTTGATCGGGCGATCCGCCTTGTCGGCCAGGCCCACCAGGTCGAGGGTCTCGCCGATGTGCCGCTCGAGGGACGCGCCCGACGCAAAGAAGAACCGGCCCGTAAAGCGAAGGGTCTGACGGGCGGTCATGTAGTCGTAGTACCGAGGGTCCTGCGCCAGGTATCCGATCCGGCGGCGAACGTCCAACGTCTCCCGCTCGGCGTCGAACCCGAACAGGGTGGCCGAGCCGGCCGTGGGGCGCGCCAGACCGAGGAGCAACTTGATCGTCGTGGTCTTGCCGGCCCCGTTGGGACCGAGAAACCCGAAGATCGAATTGCGGCGCACCTCGAGATCCAGGTTCGTCAGGGCGGTGACGCCGCCCGGGTAGGCCTTGGTCAGGCCACGGGTCTTGATGACGAA
>JAEUJH010000093.1 GCA_016794825.1 Gemmatimonadota bacterium | reverse complement strand
ACCCGTGGACATCATTCGCGACAAACCGAAGAGCAAGGTCAAGATCATCATTGGCATCGTGGTGGCCGTCGCCCTCGTCGGCGCGTCCGCCCTGCTGGCCAACCTGGAGCCCGCCTCGCCCACCGTCGAACGGGGGACGATCTACTTCGACTCCGTCGTCCGCGGCGAGATGATCCGGGAAGTCCGGGGCCCCGGCACCCTGGTGCCCGAGGACATCCGGTGGATCACGGCGGTGACGGCCGGCCGGATCGAGAAGATCCACCACCTGGCCGGCGTCCAGGTTCAGGCGGGCACGGTCCTGCTCGAACTGACCAACCCCGACGTCCAGATCCAGACCCTCAACGCGGATCGGCAGCTCACCGACGCGCAGGCTCAGCTGGTCACCCTCAAGACCAACCTCGAGAACAACCGCCTCAACCAGGCCTCCGTCGTCGCCCAGATGCGGCAGGAAGCCGCCGACGCCCGCCGACGGGCCGAGGCCGGGGCGGAGCTGCTCAAGAAGAACCTGATCGTTCCGCTCGACCAGCAGCAGGCCCACGACCGGTCGGAATCCCTGATCGAGCGCCTCAAGCTGGAGGAGCAGCGGCTCGTCATCCTCTCCAACACGATCGCCGACCAGATCAAGGTCCAGGAACAGCAGGTCGAGCGGCTCCAGTCGATCGCGCAGTTCCAGCACGGCCTCGCGGCCTCGATGGTCGTCAAGGCCGGCGCCAGCGGGATTCTCCAGGAGGTGCCGCTGCAGGTCGGGCAGTACGCCCTGCCGGGCACGACGCTGGCCAAGGTGGTCCCGACCCCGATCCGGCTCAAGGCGGTGCTCCGGATTCCGGAAACCCAGGCCAAGGACCTCGCGTTGGGCCAGAAGGCAATGATCGACACCCGGAACGGCGTGGCGCCCGGCCGGATCATCCGGATCGACCCCGCGTCGATCAACGGGACCGTCACGGTCGACGTGATCCTCGACGGGCCCCCGCCCGACGGATCCCGCCCCGACCTCAGCGTCGACGGCGTCATCGAACTCGAGCGGCTCGACAACGTGCTCCACGTCGGCCGGCCGACGATCGCCCAGCAGAACAGCCCGGGCACGGTGTTCAAGCTGGTCGACGGCGGCAACTACGCGGAGCGGGTCCAGGTCAAGTTCGGCCGGACCTCGGTGAGCCGGGTGGAGATCGTCGAAGGCTTGAACCCCGGCGACATCATCATCATGTCCGACATGTCCCAATGGGACGATGTCGATCGCGTCAAGATCAAGTAGTCCAACACTCGGCCCCAAACCCCCTGGAGTGATACATGACGGCCCCTGGCGAGACCCTGATCAAGCTCGATGGCATCAAGAAGGTGTTCATGACCGATGAGCTCGAGACGCATGCCCTCGCGGACATCCATCTCGACATCGTCAAAGGCGAGTTCGTCTCGATCTCCGGCCCTTCCGGCTGCGGCAAGACGACGCTGCTGTCGATCCTGGGCCTGCTCGACACGCCCACCGGCGGGAAGTACACGCTGGCCGGCCACTCGGTCGAGAGCCTGACGCCCTCGGAACGGGCCCGGGTCCGCAACCGCCAGATCGGCTTCATCTTCCAGGCCTTCAACCTGATCGGCGACCTGACGGTCTACGAGAACGTCGAGCTGCCGCTCACCTATCGCGGCATGCCCTCGGCCGAGCGGAACCAGCGGGTGACGCAGGCCCTCGAGCGGGTCGGCATGGCCCACCGGATGAAGCACTATCCGTCGCAGCTCTCCGGCGGTCAGCAGCAGCGCGTCGCGGTGGCCCGCGCGGTGGCCGGCGACCCGGCCATCCTCCTCGCCGACGAGCCGACCGGTAACCTCGACTCGCAGAACGGCGAGGCGGTCATGGAACTGCTCCGCGAGCTGCATCAGGGCGGCGCCACGATCTGCATGGTGACGCACGACCCCCGCTACGCCCGCTGGGCCGACCGCGAGGTCCGGCTGTTCGACGGCAAGGTGGTCGAAGAAGAGTCGATGTCGAAGGCCTGAGCCGCTCATGCTCCGCGCCGCCGTCCGGTCGCTCCGTCGGTCGCCAGGGTTTGCCCTGGTCGCCATCGTCTGCCTGGCGCTCGGGCTCGGCGCGAACACCGCGCTGTTTTCCGTCCTCAACGCGTTGACCCTCCGGCCGCTCCCCTTTCACCAGGTGGAGCGGCTGGTCGACGTCAGCGAGGACAACCCGGCCGAGCTGTGCGCCGGGTGCGCGGTCGGAACCTCGTTCGGCACCTATCGGGGTTGGCGGGCGGCGCGGAGCTTCGAGGGTCTCGGGGCGTACGAGGAGACTCCCTTTACCCTCGGGGTCGACGGCGGGGTCGAACGGGTTGCCGGCACGCTCGTATCGGGCGACTTGCTCGGCATCCTCGGCGTGGCCCCGATCCTGGGGCGCTCGATCCAGGCCGACGACGATCGGGCGGGCGCCCCGCCCGTCGTGGTCCTGAGTCACCGCCTCTGGCTCCGCCGCTTCGGCGCCGACCGCGGGGTCGTCGGCAAGTCGGTTCGTCTCAACGGTGAGCCCCACACGGTGGTCGGCGTCATGCCGGCCAAGTTCGGGTTTCCGGAGTTCGCTCAACTGTGGACTCCAATCGCCGGGCGCCGCGATCATCAGGCCCCGGACGACCGGAGTCTCGGCGTGGTCGGCCGACTCGCGGCCTCGACCACGGCGGCCGGCGCCCAGGCCGAGATGGCGACGATCGCCGCCGCGATGGCGGCCGAACGTCCCGACACCCACCGCGGCTGGACCGTCCGGATCGCGCCGATCGAACGACCCCTGGCCGATACCGGCGCCAACGCGGGCGTCGCGCTCGGACTGGCGGCCGCCGGGTTCGTGCTCCTCATCACCTGCGCCAACCTGGCCAACCTGATGCTGGCCCGCGGGGCGGCCCGCCGCCGGGAAACCGCCGTCCGCGCGGCCCTGGGTGCCAGTCGCGCCGACCTGATCCGGGCCCACCTGGCCGAGAGCCTGGTCGTGTCGACCGTCGGCGGGGCCCTCGGGCTGGTCGTCGGGCTCTGGGTGGTCCGCGCGATCGTGGCCGTGATCGGGACCGAGATTCCGGTCTGGATCGATCTCTCGTTCGACTGGCGGGTCTTTGCGTTTGCCGGAGCGCTCGCGGCCGTCACCGGCGTGCTCTTCGGATTGGTGCCGGCGCCCGAGGCCGGTCGCACCGACGTGCAGACCGCGCTCAAGGCCGGCGCGCTCGCTGCCTCGTCGAATCGGGCGGAGGGTCGGCTGCGGGGCGGGTTGGTCGTCGCTCAGGTCAGTCTGGCGGTGGCGCTCCTGACCGGCACCGGGCTCGTGGTGAAGTCGTTCCTGGCCCTCCGCAACACCGACGACCTCGGCGTCGACTATCGGAACACCCTCCGGGGCGACGTGCAGTTGATCGAGGCGCGGTACGCCGACACCGCGCAGGTCCGGACCTTCGGCCTCGAGCTGGCGGAGCGCCTGGGTCGGGCCCCCGGGGTCGATCGGGCCGCGGTCTCGTCCAGCGAGTTCCTCGGTTCCTTCGTCGGGACCGGCAGCCGCGTGTTCCTCGAGGGTGCCACCGAGCCCCTGCCGATGGACCGCGCCCCT
>JAEUJH010000086.1 GCA_016794825.1 Gemmatimonadota bacterium | reverse complement strand
ATCTGGGTCATGATGTCGGCGCAGTAGCGCTCCTCCTCCACCATCCGGGCCAGCCCCCGGACCTGGCCCTCGATCCGCCGGAGCCGCTTGAGGTTCCGCTCCTTGATGGCGGGGTCGACCGCCACGGCCTTGCGGCCCTCGGCGTGGGCGCCGCAGCCGCACGACGCGGGACCCGCCGGGTTCGTCACAGCCATCGTCATGCTCCCGCGCGGACGGCCGTCGTCGGTCGCCAGCGCCTCAGTCGAAGGGAATTGGACACCACGCTGACCGACGACAGCGCCATCGCCGCGCTCGCCAGCACCGGACTCAGTTGAATCCCGAACGCCGGATACAGCACGCCGGCCGCCACCGGAATCCCGACCACGTTGTAGATGAAGGCCCAGAACAGGTTCTCCCGCATGGTCCGAACGGTCCGTCGAGCCAGCTCGACGGCGTCGGCCACGGCGTGGAGGTCGGGCCGCATCAGGGTGACGTCGCCCGCCTCGATGGCGATGTCGGTGCCGGTTCCCATGACCAGGCCGACGTCGGCCTCGACCAGCGCGGGCGCGTCGTTGATGCCGTCGCCCACCATCCCGACCCGACCGCCGGCGGCCTTCCGGCTCCGCACCTCGGCGATCTTCCGATCCGGCATGGCCTCGGCCACGACGTCGGCGACGCCGACCTGCCGGGCCACTGCCGCGGCGGTGCGGGCACCATCGCCCGTCACCATGGCGGTCCCGATGCCGAGCCGGCCGAGCCGGGTGACGGCGGCCGCCGAGGTCGGACGAGGCGGATCCGCGATGGCCAGGAACCCCGCCAACGCGCCATCGATCGCCACATGGACGATGGTGGCGCCATCCGCCGCCCGCGCCGCCGCGGTCTCGGCCAGGGCGTCCACCCGGACGCCGTACTGATCGAGGAGCGCGGGCGTGCCCGCCACGACCGTGTGGCCATCCACCAACCCGACCGCGCCCCGACCCGGGATGGCCTGGAACGACTCCGGCGCCATCGTGGCCAGGCCGCGATCGCCAGCGGCCGCCACCACCGCCAGCGCCAGCGGATGCTCCGAGGCCCGCTCGAGCGAGGCCGCGAGCGTCAGGAACCGATCCGGCTCGAGGTCCCCGACGGTTTCGAAGCCGATCAGCTCGGGCCGGCCCACCGTGATGGTGCCGGTCTTGTCGAGCAGGACCTGGTCGAGCCCCGCCACCCGCTCGAGCGCTTCGCCACCCTTGAACAGGATCCCGAGTTCGGCGCCCTTGCCGGTGGCCACCATCACGGCCGTCGGAACCGCAAGCCCCATGGCGCAGGGGCAGGCGATGACCAGCACCGACACCGCCGCCGTGAGCGCCCGGACGAACGGCGCCGTGTCGGCGGCGACGTACCAGACGGCAAACGTCAGGATCGCGATGCCGACGACGACCGGAACGAAGACGGCGCTGATCGAATCGGCCAGCCGCTGGATCGGCGCCCGGGTGGCCTGCGCCTCGCGCATCAGCTTGACGATCCGGGCCAGGACGGTGCCGGTTCCCACGGCCGTGGCCGCGAAGGTGATGGCGCCGGTCCGGTTGATCGTGCCCCCGATGACCCGGTCGCCGACGGTCCGCTCGACCGGAATCGATTCGCCGGTCACCATCGACTCGTCGATGGCGGTGGCCCCCGCCACGATGGCGCCGTCGACCGGGATCCGCTCGCCCGGGCGGACGATGAGCCGATCGCCCACGGCCACCCGTTCGAGCGGGACCATGACCTCACCGCCGGCCCGTTCGACCCGGGCCTCCTTGGGCGTCAGGTCGATCAACCGGCGGATCGCGATGCCGGTCTGCCGCTTGGCCCGCGCCTCGAGCGCGTGGCCCAGGAGCAGGAGGCCGATGATCAGGATGACCGCCTCGTAGTACACGTCGGCGGCGAGCCCGCGGCGCTCGAACGCGCCCGGCGCCACGGTGGCGGCCAGGCTCAGCAGGAACGCGGCCCCGGTGCCGAGCGCCACGAGGGTGTTCATGTTGGCGGTGCGGTGGCGGAGGGCGGTCCACGCGCGGGTGTAGAAGTGGCGGCCCGCCCAGCCCATGACCCCGACGGTCAGGACCAGCAGCCCCCAACGGAGCGTGGCGGGGTCGATCCGATAGAGCCACGGCGCGGCGGCCGCCAGCGGGGCGCCCAGGAATCGATCGGCCCACCGCATGACCGGGTCCATCGCGCCGTGGCCCGGACCGGCCATCAGCGGCATCGAGACGACCATGGCCACGGCCCCCGCCGCGACCCCGACGGCGGCCTTGAGCCGGAACTCCCGGTACTCCGCGTCCTGCTCCCGTTCGAGGGCCGTCTGGGCCTCGGCGACGGTTTCGTCGACCACCGGGAGATCGGCCTCGTAGCCGGCGTCGCGGATCACCGCGACCAGGCGGGCGGGGTCGACCGCCGCTGGATCGAATTCGACCGTGGCGGAGTGGAGCATCAGGTTGACGGCGGCGGTGGCAACCCCGGGGGTCTTTTCCAGGGACCGCTGGACCCGGGCCTGACAGGCGGCGCAGGTCATGCCTTTGACGGGGAGGGTGACGGTGTCGCTCATGGCGGGAAGAGTAGCATACCCCCCTACCCTATACAACCCCGGGCGAAAAGAACCGGGGGACGCCCGGCCGGCGCCCCCCGGTTCCGGCACCGCGGGTCAGAGCTTGATCGAGAGGCCCGCGCTGACCACCAGATCCTGGGTGAACTTGCTGCCCCGGCCGAAGTCGCCGCCGTAGAAGAAGTCCTCGAAGTCACCCCGGAGCGCGACGTTCTCGCCGATCCCGAGCCGGAGCGACAGACCGGCGACACCGCCGATGTCGCTCTGGGACCGGGCCGGATCGAAGACGGTCTCCTTGGTGTGGATCAGGGCCGGTCCGCCGCCGATGGCGATGCCCAGCACCTTGCTGCCCGGCGTCAGGTTGAACATCAGCTTGCCGGCCCCCAGCATCACCTCGGTGCTCCGGACGAACTGGCTCCCGGAGTTGGCCGTGACCTTGAGGCGGGCCGGCGAGAACACGCCGACGGCCTCGATCCCGAGCGCCTTGCCGGTCCACCAGGTGAGCCGGCCGCCGAACGCCGTCGAACCGCGCCGCAGCGCCTCGCGGGTGCCCTCGAGTCCCTCCTTGTCGGTCGGCGCGTAGAGTCCCCCGAAGCCGTTCAGTTCGATTCCCTTGACCTGCGCCGCCGCCGGCCGCGCGGCCACCAAGGCCATGGCCAGGACCCCCATGCCAACCAATCCCCTGCCGATCGACCGCATGTCTTCTCCCCCGAAAAGGTTCGTCGGAACGAGCAACTTCAAGATAAGGACGCTCGAGCGACGGCCCTATGGACGGTTTCCCCTCACTGCCAGGCTCTGCATCCGGTTGACAAACCCCGAGCGGCTTCTTATCGTGTGCGTCCCTGCGGACGGTCTCATCGTTATGCAGGAGGAGCAACCGAGTTGTGATGGAGATCACCATGCGGTCAGCCCAGTTACTCGACACCCCCAGGCACGTCGCCCGGCCATTCGGCCGGAGTCGCGATGCGCGGGCATGGTGGAGGTTCCGTCACGATTAGGCCGGTCGCCCGGTCCCGTCGTCGTCGTCGCCCCGCCTCGCCCCAGTCGCGATGGCGGGGCGAAGTGTTTTGGGACCCGGAAGCCTGTTGGATTCGAAGAAAGGAGGAGACCATGTTGCGACCGACGATCTACCGCCCGTCGCGGCTGTTGCGAACCGACGAACCGATCCGCCGAACGGCGGCGCCGGCGGCGGTTCCGACGACCCGGCGGCCCGTCACCGAGGAGCGGCCCTCGGAGGAGCCTGCCGGCTCGTCCGAGCCGTTCCCGGCCTTGGCCGAAATGGCCGTGACCGCCTGACGACCGGCGGGCGCCCGCTCAGGGCGCCTTCCGGTCGACCTCGCTCCACACCGCCTGAAACAGCGGCCAGACCCGATCGAGGTAGTCGAACGCCTCGACGATCACCACGATCCGCCGATTCCAATCGATCAACGGAACGAACCCCCGGCTCCCCGGGCTCGTCGACAGCGTGGCCAACCCGCCGGCCTCGGCGTCGACCCACGAGCCTAACGCGTAGCCGAGGGCGCCCCGGGGCGAACCCAGGATCGGGAGCCCCGTCGTCCGCGGGGTCCGCAGTTCCCGGATCGCGTCGGCCGACAGCACCCGACCGCCGCCACTGGTTCCCCCGGCGGCCAGCATGCCGAGGAACCGGCCGTAGTCGCCGAGGGTGGTGACGACCCCGCCCTCGGACAGCATCGGGTTAGTTCCTGGCCCGTAGGTGGTCGCCGCCAGCTGGAGGGGCTGGGCCAGGTAGGTGTCGAACACGGCCGCCCACGACTTCCCGGTCGCCACCTCCACCATGGCGCCCGCCACGGTAAAACTCGCGCCGCCGTAGTAGAACCCGATGCCGGGGCCCGCGATGGCCTGGCCCGCCAGGATGGTCCGGGCGCAGGTCTGGAGCGCGAGGTTCGCGTCGAACATGCAGTTGTCGTAGGCGGGCAGCCCCGAGGTGTGCGACAACAGCTGCCGGAGCCGAATGGTGGCGGGAACGCCGGTGACTCCGGGCAGGAAGCGCCCCACCGAGTCGTCGAGGGAAATCAGGCCGCGGTCGACCACGGCCATGATGGTCGCGGCGGAGAGCCACTTGGCCGCCGACGCCACGGCCACGGTGGTGCCGCGATCGAAGGCACCGAAGAACACCTCGCACCGCCGGGTGCCGGCCACCTCCACCAGCACCCCGGCCGACCACCCCTCGGCCCGGTTGATCGCCGCCAGCGCCGTGTCGGCGACGGATTCGAACCCGCCATTGCAGCTGCCGCTGGTGAGCCCTACGGAGGGACCGGTGGGGCCTTCGGTGCCACAGCCAAGCGCGCCCAGGGCCAGGGCGGCACTGATCCATCGAGTGGTCGTCATGTCTGGCCTTACGGGGTCGCCGGGGCGGGAGTTCCCGGCGGTGGGCCCGCTAGCCGCGCCGGACCAGGATCACCCCCGCCACCACCAGCGCCACTCCGGCGACTCGAGTCGGCGAGATCGGGTGGGTCGGAAACCCGAGCCAGCCGAAGTGATCGATGACGAGCGCGGCGGCCAGTTGCCCCGCGATGACGAGTGTCGCGAGGGTCGCGGCTCCCAGGCGCGGGGCCAGCACGACGACGCCGGTGACGTACGCCGCGCCGATCGCCCCGCCGAGGTACATCCACGGCGCCGCCCGTCCGAACTGCCCCGCCGCCGGGGTCCGGAGCCCCGAGAGGAGCGCGTAGGCCAGAACCAGCACCAGGCCGACGACGAAGTTGATGATCGTGGAGTGGAGCGGATGGCCCAGCACCGAGCGGAGCGACGCGTTGACGCCGGCCTGGACCGAGAGGCCGGCCCCGAGCAGGAGGGCCACGACGATCGCGAAGGCGAGAGACACGAGGGGTTCCGGAAGCGAGGGAGCCCCAAGTTGCCGGGCCGGAGGACCTGCCGCAACGGGGCCGGCCGGTCGGCCCAGGCCGTCGCCGCTTCGGGGGCGATGCGCCGCCTCGGCCCCGGCCGTCGCCGCGTTCGGGGGCGATGGGTCGCGCTGTATATTCGCCGTCCGTGGTTCGAGACCGGGTCGGCGCCAGAGGCGCCCGGTCGGTCGTCATGAAACCGGAGGCCAAGATGGCGGAGTTCGAGGGATTTCCCCCCGCGGCGCAGCGGTTCTTTCGGGGCCTGGCGCGGAACAACACCAAGGCCTGGTTCGAGAAGAACCGCGCGATCTACGAGACGGCCATCCGGGAGCCGATGAAGGGACTGGTCGAGGCGGTCGACGTGGCCCTGGCCGACATCGCGCCCGAGATCGTCGGCGACCCGCGGCGGTCGCTGTTCCGGATTCATCGAGACATCCGGTTCTCCAAGGACAAGTCGCCCTACAAGACCAACGCGGGGTGCTGGTTCTATCACCGCGACGCCGGCCGGGGCGTGGGGCAGGAGGCGGAGGGCGGGGCCGGCTTCTACTTCCATCTCGACGGGCGGGAGTCGTTCTTCGCGGCCGGGGTCTGGATGCCGTCCCGGCCGTCGCTCAACCGGCTCCGGGACACCCTGGCGGAGAAATGGCGGTCGTGGGAAGCGATCGTGGCGGCGCCCGCCTTCCGGCGGCGTTTCGGGACGCTGGACCCCGAGTCGCGGCTGACCCGGGTGCCGCGCGGCTATCCGGCCGACCATCCCGCGGCGGACTGGCTCCGGTATCAGTCGTTTACCGTTTCGGTGCCGGTGCCAACATCCGCGCTGGGTTCCGCGGCGCTGGTCCGGCGGCTCGGTCAGGAGGCGGTTCGGCTGACCCCGTTCGTGCG
>JAEUJH010000077.1 GCA_016794825.1 Gemmatimonadota bacterium | reverse complement strand
CGGAAGCCCGCGATCAGGTTCGGCAGCTCGCCGATCGACTCGAATCCCTTCACGAATCGCCACGGCTCGCTGATCATGTCGTCCGGGATGATGTCGCGATTGACGCCGCCGCCGTACGGAATCGGCATCCCGTCGACGAAGTCGGTGCCCATCCCGACGTGGTCGACCCCGACGCGCTTGCGCACGTACTCGTACTGGTCGATGTGCTCGTCGATGCCGATGTGAGGGGTCGGCCCGGTGTTGCCCCGGCCTCGCACGTGGAAGTCATTGACGGCGGTAATGCCGATGACCCCGCCGGTTCCGGCAATGGCGTCGATGACCCGATCGCTGACGCACCGCGGGTTGTCGGCGATGGCGGCGATGTTGGTGTGGGTACAAACCACCGGCACGCCGCGCGACGCCGCGATCGCGTCGAGCGTGGTCTGTTCGCCGGTATGACCGCCGACGTCGAGGACCAGCCGGAGCGAGTGGATCTCCTCGACCAGACGGTGCCCGGCCCGGGTCAGCCCGATCCGGGGTTCGAGGCAACCCGCGCCGAACGGGTTGGTGGTGTTGTAGCAGAGGCCGATGATCCGAAGCCCGATCTCGGCAAAAGCCCGGAGCGCCGTGGCCGAGGATCCCAGCGGCGAGTTGAACGCGGCGCCGAGGGCGTCGGCGGACTGCCAGCAGAAGACGTTGGCGATTCGATTGTCCCGCCGGGCGGCCCGAATCTCCGCGACCGACTTGGCGAGGACCACCTCGCGCCGGTACTGGTCGAAGAACCGGAGCAGTCCCGCAAACCCGGCCATGTCGCTCGGCCCGCTCGCCACGCCGCAGTGGACCCCGCCCTGCTGCATGCCCCGGAGGTGCGACAGCCGGATCGATCCCGCGAACAGACCCTCGACGACGATCGGCTGATCCTGACCGGCGCCCGGTCCGTCGGCGCCGCGCCCGGAACTGATCGCCCGGTCGCGAGCCGGCGGGAACGGCAGGGCGGGCAGGACGGTGGCCGCGGCCGCGCCGCGCAACAAATCACGTCGATTCATCGCTTGTCTCCGGATTGAATGCCATCGATGACTGGGAAGTCGAAGAACGACCCCGGATGGACCCGGTTGATCGCGACGACCGCCCGGGTTTCGTCGTGGTTCCGCCCGCCGGTCTGGAGGTTCCGCTCGAAGCCGGGGAAGTTCGACCCCGCGATCTCGATCCGGATCCGGTGCCCCGGACCAAAGTAGTTGCCGGCGACGAGGCCGGTGATCTCCACCGGATACACCTCGCCCGGCGTGGCCAGCGTCGGGGTGTCGAATCCGGTCCGATACCGGAGCCGAACGGCCGCGTCGTAGAGATTGAACGCCCGCCCGTCCGGATAGACATCGACCAGCTTGACGTGCACGTCGGTGTCGCGGGCGCTGGTCGACAGGTAGATCGTTCCGGTGATCTCGCCCATGACGGCGATGCCGCGGGTCAGCGGCGGCGTCGAGTAGACCAGCACATCGGGACGCGCCTCCACCGGCCGCTGGTCGCGGACCGCGTCCCGGTCACAGCAGCCGCCCCCGCGCGAGGGCACCGGCTGCATCGGGTCGGACCGGATGCTGTCGGGCGTCCCGCCCACCGGTTGCTCAGTCAGCAGGCGTCCGTCGCCGCGGAGGCTCTGCGCCCGTCCGGTGCTCGACAGGTAGAAGCGGGTCGAGCGGGCGGTCGGCACCGGCAGGGTCGGCAGCGAGAGCCAGCGATTGCCTCCCTCGAGAAACGCCTGGACCCGAGGCCGATCGAGCACCGTCGCCGGCCCGTCGCGAAGCCAGTGATCGAACCAGGCCAGGAACAGCTCGTCGTACGGTTGGGCCGCGTTGCCGACGGGCCGCTCGCCGGTGCGGTAGTCGGCGGTGGCGCGGGTCATGGCGCAGTGGGCGGTCGGCGCCATGATCAGGTACTGGTTCGGCTGATCCCGGAGGTACTCGTACAGCTTGATCGTCTCGAACGCGCCGACGTCGTGCCAGCCGTTGACGTGGAGCGCCGGGACCCGGGGGCGGTCGCCGTCGCGGATGAAGTCGATGGCCAGCCACCGCGGATCGGTCGGCGCCATCGTCATGAAGGTGTCGAAGTCGGATTCGGGCACTCCGGCGCTTCGGAGCACCGACCCGCTCGGTAGATGCGCCAGCCCGCCGGCGTCCGCCGCGCCGCGGATCCCGCTGGACACCGACGGCAGCCCGAACCGCTCCGCCTCCGGCTTCGGATACGGCAGGTAGAAATCCGCCAGCCGGATCCGTTCGTCCTGGGTCAGCGTGGGGGGCAACTTGGGTCGGTTGACGTGGCCGAAGTCGACGTACCACCCCGCCCACGGCCCGAGCTGGGGAATCCCGCCCTTGTAGAAGAGTCCTTGGGTCGACACGCCGGGAATCGCGCCGATCCCGGCGCCGGCCGACATCGGGATCATCGCGCGGTGCGCCGGATGGTTCATGGCCGCCAACGCCAGCTGATGCTCGGCGCTGGAGGAGCAGCCGATGGTGCCGACCCGACCGTTGGACCAGGGCTGCGCGGCAATCCAGGTCAGCGCGTCGTACCCGTCGGTGCGCGCCCCCGCCAGGAATCGGTGCTGACCCTCCGACCATTCGGTGCCGCGCTCGTTCTGGACCACGATCGCGTAGCCGCGCCGGACCGCCGCCGCGTACAGGCTCCGATAGCCGAGCAGTTCCTGCTCCTTGAGATACGGGGTCCGGATCAGGATCGTGGCCAGACGATCGCCGCTCTTCGGACGGATCACGGCCGTCGAGAGCCGAACGCCGTCCCGCATCGGTACCATGATCATCCGCTCGACCTGAGCCACGTCGGCCACGCCGAGCCGGTCGAGGATGTCGGCTCGTTGAGCCAGACCCACACCGCTCGGAATTGCCGTCAGCAAGCCGAGCCCCGCCAGCGCAATCCGCATCCGCCCAGCCTTTCGTTCAGTTCGGTGCGGGCAGACTGCCGCGCCCGCCGAGTTCGCGATAGATCAACGGCAACTCCTCCGACAGGACCTGGAGCCGTTCGGACCGAAAGAAAGCGGCGATGCCCGTCGGGGTGAGATCGGTCGCCGCCAGATCGCGAAGGCCGGCTCGGAACCCTTCAGGATCCCAGAGTCGCTCACCGCCCCGGTCGGGTCGCGGCGCCGCGCCCCGGACCATCATCTCGATCGTCGCCGGCGACATCCGCTCCGCAATACCCAGCACGGCGTTGACGTACTCCACCATCATGAGGCCCTGAACGTAGGATACCTTCCACGCCCACGATCGGGCCGGAACCGTGCGCGCCTGGCCCGCTCGCTCCCGTTGGACCCACGACCGGACGAACTCGATGATGGCCCGCGCCTCCTGATATCGCGCCCCCTGCGCGTCATCCGGCAGCGACCACTGGTTCATGAACACGGCAATGGCCACGTCGAGCTCGGGGAAGGCGACGTACCAGTTCGTCCATCCCCACATGTGGGCGCCGCCGTGGTGGAAACTCCGATCCGGTTGGCCCCAGCGCTCGAGGTTCCAGACCAGACCGACCGAGGACGCGGGGCCGGTCGGAAACTCGTCGTCCTTGCCGCCGAGGCGGTGCTGCGGCGTGAGCATCTCCCTGACCGTCTCGGCGCGGAGGATCCGGGCCCCGTCGAGTTCACCGCCCCGCTGGAGCGCCAGGAGGACCCGGATGTGATCGGCCGGGGTGGTGACGACGGTGCCAGCCGGGTGGTCCTCGAAATGGATGGCCGGCGTGGGAACCCGGAGCGGGCCCATCGCGGCGTAGCCACGCGACATCCGGGCCCAGAGGTCCGGCCGGATGTGAACGGAATCCTGCACCGGCGGAAACTGGGTCGACGTCATCCCCAGCGGATCGATCAGATGGCGCTGGACGTACTCGGAGAACGACAGTCGCTCCGGATTGGTCGTCTCCACCAGGTAGCCGAGCGTGGCGATGCCGAGGTTGGAGTACTGGTATCGCTCGCCGGCCTTGGCCGTCCAAGTGGGCGACGCGGCGCCGCCGTAGAAATCGTTCCGTTCCCGGGCGTAGGCCGCCGGGACGTGTTCCGCCAGAGGTCGGGGCGCGCTCAACACCGGCCACGCGGCGTTGCCGGCCAGCCCGCTGCGGTGGGTCAGCAGGTCGCGGATCGTCACTTCCCGCCCGCCGAGCGGATTGGCAATCCGCCAGCCGCGGAGATACCGGTTGACCGGGGCATCGAGTTCGAGGACCCCGCGCTCCACCAACTGCATGACGGCAATGGCGGTGTAGGTCTTGCCCATCGACCCCGAGTGGGTCAGCGTCCGCGGGGTCATCGGGATCCGGCGCTCCAGATCGGCAAACCCGAACGCGCCTTCCCACAGCACCTGGCCTCGCCGCGCAATGGCCAGGTTCAGGCCGGGGGTTCCCGTCATTCGGATCAGCTCGGGAATGTCGGCCTCGAGGGCCGCAAACAGGTTCCGCTCGCTCGGGGTCGGGCCGGACTGCGGTTGCGCCGCGGTCGGGAGGAGCGCCAGGAACGCGGCCACCCGGGCTACATTCCCCCAATGCCTCGCGTTGCCCTTCGTCGCGACCTGATCGGTGCCCATGTCTCCTCCGCGGGTGGCCTGCCCCGTGCCATCGACCGGGCCCGAACCATCGGCGCCGGGACCTGTCAGGTGTTTACCAAGACCCCGAATCAGTGGCGGGAGCGGACCATTTCCGCCGCCGAAGCGACCGACTTCCGGGCCGCGGTGGCGGCGTCCGGCATCGGGCCCATCGTATCGCACGATTCGTATTTGATCAATCTGGCGTCGCCCGATCGGGCCACCCGAACCCGGTCAGAGCGATCCTTCGTGGCCGAACTGGAGCGCTGCACCCTCCTCGGCCTCGACGCGGTGGTCTCCCATCCCGGCAACTACATGGACCACCGCGAGCGGGGTCTGGCTCGGAACGCCGAGTCCTACACCCGATGCCTCCGTGCCGTGCCCGGACCCGTCAAAGTCTATCTCGAAACGACGGCGGGCACCGGGACCGCGCTCGGCAGCACCTTCGAGGAACTGGCTCAATTGCGCGACCTGATCGGGGCCGACGTACGAGACCGGGTGGCCTTCTGCGCCGACACCTGTCACCTCTACGCGAGTGGCCACGACCTCGTCAACGACTATGCCGGCGTCTGGAAACGGTGGGACCGGATCATCGGTCTCGACCTGCTGGCCTGCTTCCACCTCAATGATTCCCAGGCGCCGTTCGGGTCTCGCCGGGATCGGCACGCCCTGATCGGCGAAGGAACCCTGGGGCCCGGTCCCTTCCGCGCCCTGATGAAGGACCCGCGGTTTCGCCGCGTTCCCAAGATCCTCGAAACTCCGAAGGGCGACGACGAGTTTACCACGGACCGGCGGATGCTCCGCCGACTGCGCGGCTACGCCCGTCGGGCTCAGTAGGCCAGCGCCGCGCTGTTGCTCCGGTTGTGCGACGCGGCGCGAAGCGCGCCCGTGGCCGGATCGCGACTGATCGCCACCCAGACCCCCTCGCCCCCGAACCGGGCGCTGTCACTGTCGAGTTCGAGATAGGGCAGCCCGGAGCCGTCGAGCACGGCCTTCGGGAATCGCCCGGCGGGAACCGCCAGGACGTAACCGCCCTGAGCCGGGCGCATCGTGGGCAGGAAAAAGTCGGGCGCGTCGATCGCCTGGTCGACGGTCATGCCGTACCGGGTGTAGTTGAGAAGCCCCTGGAAGGTCCGCTGATGGAGGCCCGACCCCATCGACGCGAAGGCCAGCACCGGTTTGCCGTCGCGGAGCAGGATCCCGGTCTCGGTCGGGTCGGGCAGCCGGTTGCCGGGGCCCGCGGCCGCCACCGCCGCCTGCTGGAAGGACGCCGGGTCGCCGATGGTGATGCCGTCGACCGTAATCGCGGTCTTGCCCCAGATGACGCAGTTGATGCTGTGCGTAATGGCCGCCATGTTGCCGTCGCGGTCCACAACGACGACGTCGTCGGAGTGCTTGGGGACGTCCTTCCCCCACTTGATCGGCATTCGACCAGCCTGGATCTCCCGCCACAGCGCCTCGGCGTGGGCTGGCGTGATCCGGCTGGCGTCGCTGAAATCGAGGGTTGGGAACATCTGCTTCCGGGCCGGCGGCGGGATCAGACCCACGATCCAACCCTGGGTGACGTCCGCCGCGATCCGGAGCGCCTGACCCGACGTGGACCAGTGCCCGACGTCCGGAAGCCCGGCCGCCGCCGCCAGGTTCTGGGCCTCGATCATGGCCACGCCGCCGCCGTTAGGCGGGCCCGCGGTGGCAATCTCGTACCCCCCGAACGGAGCGCGAATGGCGGCGCCCCACACCACGTCGTAGTTGGCGAGATCCTCGAGGGCCATCTTGCCGCCGTCGGCCTGGACGGCCGCCACCGCCCGCTGCGCCCACGGACCGCGATACATGTGATCGGCGCCCGTGGTCGCGATGGCCCGGAGGGTCCGGGCCAGGGCCGGCTGGCGGAGCGTCTCACCCTGGCGGTAGGTCGAGCCGTCCGGCTTGAGGAACACTTCGCGGGTGGCCGGAAGCCGGGCCAGGTCCGCCGCCCGCATCGTGAACTGATCCGCCAGCTTGGCGGTGACTGGCATGCCCTGTTCGGCCACGTGGATGGCGGGCTCGAAGATCGTCGCGAACGGCAGCCGGCCGAACCGCCGATGGGCGGCCTCGACACCCTTCATGAATCCGCCGACCAGCGCCGTCCGGCCGCTCGGCACCGTACCGAGGTGCTTGCCACCGGCAAGGTCGACGCTGCCCGGAATGGTGAGCGGCGACGTTTCGCCGCGGACCGTGTTCCAGCCGGCGTTCATGGCGGTGATTTCGCCGGTCTTGGCGTCGTAGTAGACCAGCGACATGATCCCGAAGTAGCTGATCGGCGCGCCCCCGGTGAGGGCCACCTGGGTCAGCGCGGTCGTGAGCGCCGCGTCGATCGCGTTGCCGCCCTGCTTCAGCGCCTCGAGCCCGGCCCGCGCCGCGTAGGCGCCGTACGCCACGGTCACCGCGCCGTTGGCGCCCGTCGCCATGCCGGCGGTGGTCCGCACGGTGTTCTGGAGCGCGTGATAGCGGGCCTCTTCGCCGGCGGGCCAGCGAGCCGGTGAGAGGTTCGGCCGCTGCGCGGCGGCGGTGGTTCCAATGCCGATCAACCCCGCGACCAACAGCGCGACGCGCTTCATGACGAACCTCCGTGGACGACTCAGTGGGTGCCCGCCGACGCTCGCTCGGGAACCGCTCGATCCCGGCGGAACCGGTCCAGCGCGAACGGCGCGAGGACCGGAGGCACGGTGCCGGTCGCGATCAGCTCGGCCATCCGGAGGCCGGAGACCGGAATGGCCTTGAATCCCCAGGTGCCCCACCCGGACGAGATGAACAGGCGGTCGACCTCCGACCGGCCGATCAACGGGGAGTAGTCCGGGGTCATGTCACAGATCCCGGTCCACTGGCGGAGCACCCGGAGCTTGGCCACGAACGGGAAGAGGTCGATGGCCCGGGCCGCCGCGGAAGCCAGGAACGGGAACGTCGACCGGGTGCTGTAGCTCGAGTACGGATCGATCTCCGCGCCGATCAGCACCTCGCCGCGGGCGCTCTGCGACACATAGATGTGGAGGTCGGCCGACGCCACGATGTGGTCGAGAACCGGCAGGTACGACTCGGTGACGAACGCCTGGAGCGGATGCGACACGATCGGGAGCCGGATCCCCGCCATGTCGGCGATGTTGGTGACATAGCCGCCGACGGCGCTGAGCACCGCGCCGGCGGCGATCGGTCCGCGGTCGGTGACCACGCCGACGCACTTGCCGCCCTGAATGGTGAGGCCGGTGACCTCGATCCCTTCCAGGACCTGGACGCCGAGGCGCTGCGCCGCGCCGGCGTAGCCCCAGACCACGGCGTCGTGCCGGATGATCGACCCCGGCGGATGATACGCGGCGCCGAGCACCGGCCGCTTGCCACCGCCCGTCATGTCGATCTGGGGACAGACCTCATGCACCTGTCGGGCATCGAGGTAGACGGTGTTGACCCCGAAATGCTGGTTCTGGAGCGCCCGCTCCCGCTGGTTGCGGAGCTGCGGTTCGGAGTGCGCCAGCCAGAAGAGGCCCCGCTCCGAGCGGAGCATGTGATAGTCGAGCTCCTCCTGGAGCGTGGCGTAGAGCTGGAAGCTTTCCTGATAGAACCGGATCGTCTCGGGCGTCTTGTAGTTGGCCCGGAGCACCGTGGTGTTCCGGCCGGTGCCGCCCGACCCGATGTACGATCGCTCCAGCACCGCCACGTTGGTGATCCCGAAGCGCTTGGCCAGATAGTACGCCGTGGCCATGCCGTGCCCGCCGCCGCCGATGATGACGACGTCGTACGAGGGTCGGAAATCCCCGCGAGTGAGCTTCATCGGGTCACCGCCGTTCCATTGCCGCCCACCGCGCCCGCGGTCGGGCGGTACTCGGTGGCCGGAGCGAACTGAAGACCGAGATCGTGACTGGTGTCCCGGATCCGCGCCTCGAGGTGGTGACCCACCGGCGCGGGAACGAAGTAGTGCGCGGCGCCATCCGCGAAGAGCACCTTGCCCGGGACGCCGGCCAGGGCACCCTGGCTCAGCGCGGGTCGCCCCGCCGGCGGGGGCGCCACCGAGAGCCGACCGAACACCTCGAGGCGCTCGTCGCCCGCCACGGTCAGGACCGTCCAGCCATCGGTCTGGTCGACCACCAGCGCGTTGCCGTCCGTCGTGGCCCGCCACCGCTCCGCCTGGTCGAGCAGTCCCTGGCGATTCGAGCGGCCCGCCACCAGCCACAGTTCGTCCGGCGCGATCCGCAACCGGAGCGCGTCGGTCGACGCCAGCCGGTCGAGCGCCGCCGCTCCGCCGTGGCAGGCGACGATGGCCACCTCGCGACTGCGAATCTCAAGCACGGAGGCGGTCTCCCTTCGGATCGTAGAACGGACCATGGACGACGGTGCCCTCGAACCGCCGCCCCGCGCCATCGTGGGCCATGACCCGGTCCGGCCACCGGCCGCCGGTCGCCCGGACCCAGCCTAACGCCACGCCATGGCCGAGGATCGGGGAGAACCGGGAGGAGGTGAGATAGCCCAGATGGGTCCCGTCGACGCCGACCAGCTGGGCGCCGTCGGCGGGCGTGTCGGGCCCGGCAAAGGTCAGCGACAGCAGTCCCTTCTCGCGCGGGATCTGGCCGATCCGCTCCAGCGCCGTCCGGCCCACGAACGTGGGCTTCTCGAGCTTGACCACCCAGTCGAGCCCCAGCTTGGCCGGCGTCGAGTCGTAGTCGGTGTCCTGATTGACGATGATGTGACCCTTCTCCAGCCGGAGGAGCCGCAGGGCGCCGAGCCCGTGGGGCCGGATGCCGAGATCGCGGCCGGCCTCGAACAGGGCGTCCCACAGCTTCGGCCCCTCGAGCCGGGGATGGTGGAGCTCGTAGGAGAGTTCGCCGGTGAATCCGACCCGAAGTACCAGGCAGCGAACCCCGGCCACCGTGATCCAGCGGTGCTGCGAGTACGGGAACGACTCGCCGTCGATCGGGTCGGAGGTGAGTCGAGCCAGCAGGTCGCGCGCCTTTGGCCCGGCCACGTTGAGGGCGCCGAGCGACAGACTCTGGTTGGCGATCTGGACCCGGAGGTTCCAGGTCTCGGCCCAGTCGCGGAGCCAGCTCTCGGCGGCGTCGGCGCCGCCCGAGGTGAGGGTCAGGTAGAAACCGTCGGGGCCAAGGGAGCAGATCAGCCCGTCGTCGAAGAGGTAGCCCGCCTCGTTCAACATCACGGCGTACCGGCTTCGGCCCGGGGCCAGGTTGGCCACGTGGCAGGGATAGAGGCGCTCGAGGAACTCCACGGCGTCGGGACCGGCCACCCGGTACTTGCCCAGGGTGCTCACGTCCATCACGCTCACGTCCCGCCGAACCGCCCAGTATTCGGCCACCGGGTCGCCGAAGTGGTCGGCGCGCTTCCAGGCGCCGGCCCATTCCATGACCGCGCCCATGGCGATCTGCCGGTCGTGCAGGGCGGTGTGATACTCGAGCGGATACCGGGCGCCGGCGGCCACGTCCTCGAGCCGCACCGGTCGGGCCGGCGGACGGGCCGTGGTGGGTCGGGTCCGGAGCTCGTCGCCACCCTGGTCCTTCACGAACGACCGGAGATGCGCGTGACAGAGCGAGCCCTGGCACGGCCCCATCGTGACGGTCGAGTAGCGCTTCAGCAACTCGGTGGACTGGAATCCCTCGGTCCAGGCCTGCTTCAGATCGCCGGCCTCGACGTCCTCGCAGAGGCAGACGAATCCGGATTGGCAGGGCCGGGGCAGCGCGGTCGGCGCGGGCGGCGTCTTCTCGCCCCGGGCGGCAGCCCGGCCCGCGGCCATCGCGGCCGCCAGCGGGGCGCCCGGCGTCGTCACGTCGCCCGCGCCGATGACCCGGTCGCCCTCGGCCTGACGGAGCAGGCTCGCGCGCGGGACGAGGCCGAGCGAGAGCACGACGCCGTCGCAGGCGAGCCGCTCGAGTCGACCGCCACCCTCGACGGTGACCTCCGCGACGGCGCCGCGGCCCGTGGCCGCGGTGACCCGGCCGTCGACGATGGCCCGGATGCCGGGCGGCACTCGATCCTTCATGGCGGCCGGCACCACGGCGGCCACGATCTCGGCGCCCGCCGACCGGAGGGTGGCCAGATGGTCGAAGCTCTCCGGCGTGCCCGCGGCGACCACGAGGCGTTTGCCCGGCAGGACCCGATGCACGCCGGCCAACCGGGCCGCGCCCCGGCCCAACCAGACGCCGGGCAGGTCACTTCCGTCGAAGACCGCGTGCTCTTCCACCGCTCCGGTCGCGACCACGACGCGCTTCGGGAACACCAGATGGAGCGCGTCGCTGGCGGCAACCGGCACCATCGGCCCCTCGTACACGCCGATCGCGAGCGCCTCCTCGAGGATCGTGGCCTCGGGCCGGCTTCGGAGCGCGGCCGCGAGCTGGAGCACGGCGTCCCGCACCGGTCCGGCCGCGATCTGGTCGCCGATGGTGCCTTCCTCGACCAGCAGGACCGACTGTCCGGCCCCGGCCGCCTCGGTCGCTGCCGCCAGGCCGGTGGCGCCGCCACCGACGACCAGCAGGTCGGGGTGATGGGTCCGCCGCTCCCGCTTGGCGGGCGCCAGGTCCAGGGGAACCGGGCCGATGCCCGCCATCCGCCGGATGAAGCCCTCGATCCGATCCCAGGTCCCCTTGGGACGGTGGAACATCTTGTAGTAGAAACCGACCGGCAGGAATCGCTTGAACAGCCGGATCCCGGCCATCAGGTCGAAGTCCGGCGAGGGCCAGGCCGGCCGGCGGGCCACCCGCTGCCCCGCGCGAGCCTTGGTGGCGCAGGTCCGGACGGCGGGCTCGCCGTCGACCGTCATCAGGCAGTTCGGGCAGTCGCCGGTGACGCAGTAGAGACCGCGCCGCCGCCGGTACTTGAACGACCGGGAGAAGACCCGAACGCCCGCCCGATAGAGCGCCGCGGCGATGGAGTCGCCGGCCTCGATCGGGATCGGGCGCCCCTCGAAATCAAAGTTGGGCATCGATCACGTTGGTCAGGGTATCGCGGCGAACCGTCACCCAGCGCCGGCAGCCGGCGTGATGGAACCACCGCTCGGTCTGGAGGCCCGCCACGTTGCGCTTGAGCCAGACCCGCTCGAAATCGGCCTCGGCGTCGTCCGACCCGCCGTGTCCGCCATCCGGCAGTTCGCCGCTGCACCAGAACTCGCCGTAGGGGCGGACCCCGCAGGTCGGGCAGGGAATCAGGAGTGGCATCGGGGTCGGGACCTCCAAGGGAGACGTCGGGGCCGAGTCTCAAGAAACGGGATGACAGTCCAAGATATGCGATAGGTTACCGGCCCCGCCCGGTCCGGGCAAGTGCGGCGCCGGCGCGACCCGCGGGCGCGAGGTGACACCATCCGGGGGCCTCGATATCATTGAAATCGGACCGCCTCGACCCACCCCGTTCCCGGATTCCCATGCGCGCGATCGACGGAATGGCCGTCACCGGCCTGCTCGTGACGCTCGCGGCGAGCCCCCTCGCCGCCCAGCGAACCCCCACGTTCCCGACCGATGACCAGACCCTGCGGCGGATCTGGCAGCTCGGGATGGACAGTTCCCGGGTCCCGAGCCTGGCCCAGGCATTCCTCGACTCGATCGGGCCGCGACTGACCGGCACCCCGGAGTACGGGGCCGCGGCCGACTGGACGATTGCCCGCTACCGCGACTGGGGGATCGAGGCCGCCCGGGAAACCTACGGGACCTGGCGCGGTTGGCGACGGGGCACCTCCCACATCGACCTGGTGTCGCCCCGGGTCCGGTCGCTCGAGGGGACGATGCTGGCCTGGAGCCCGGGAACCAAGGGGCGCCCGGTCCGGGCCGAGGCCATCGTCCTGCCGAAGTTCCAGGACAGCACCGAGTTCGTGGCCTGGCTTCCCAAGGCCAGGGGCAAGATCGTGCTGGTCTCGCCGGCCTGGCCGACCTGCCGCCCGTCGGAAGACTGGATCAAGTGGGCCACCCCCGAATCGAAGGCCCGGATGGACACGGCGGTGGCCACGATGCAGCGCGACTGGGCCGTCATGTCCGGTCCCGACGGCCGGCCCGACAGCCTCCGACTCTATCGCGGCACCGGCTACTCTCTGGCACTCGGCACCGGCACGCTCGGCCTCCGCCTCGAGCAGGCCGGGGTCGTGGGGGTGGTGTCGTCGCGGACCAAGCTCGGCGGGTTTGGTAACCCGTTCGGGGGGCAGGGCGGTGGGGGGCGAGGCGGGCCCGGCGGGCCCCGCGCCGGACAGACCCCGGGCCCCGCCTCGGCCCGCGGCGGGGGAGCGGCGGCCAGCATCGCCCAGGCCACCTCCGCGCTCCGGGCCGGCAACGGGACCGGCGGCTGGGGCGTGACCGAGATCTTCGAGACCTACAACCGGGTTGCCCCGGCCGTCACCCTCTCCTGCGAGGATTACGGGCTGGTCTACCGACTGGCCGAGAACGGGCAGCGCCCGACCCTCTCGCTCGACCTCGACGCCGAGCTCCCGGGCGAACGTCCGGTCTTCAACGTCATCGCCACGATCAAGGGAACCGTCCAGCCGGACGAGTACGTCATCCTCTCCGCCCACTTCGACTCCTGGGACGGCGGCTCCGGCGCCACCGACAACGGCACCGGTACCATGATGATGATGGAGGCAATGCGGATCCTGAAGACGGCCTATCCGCGACCGAAGCGGACCATCGTCGTCGGCCACTGGGCCAGCGAGGAACAGGGGCTCAACGGATCCCGCGCCTACGCCGAGGACCACCCGGAGGTGATGAAAGGTCTCCAGGCGCTCTTCAATCAGGACAACGGCACCGGGCGGGTTCAGATGATCACCGGCGCCGGCCTGTCGGCCATGGGCCGCCACCTCAAGAACTGGTACGACCAGCTCCCCTCGTTCTTTACCGACAGTCTGAGCCCGAACGTGGTGGCCTGGAACTTCAGCGACGTCCCGACCGGCAACCCCGGTGGCACCGATGGGGCGGTGTTCGCGTGCTACGCCACGCCGTCGTTCGGCATGGGCGCGGTGCCCTGGAATTACGGGACCTACACCTGGCACACGGGGCGGGACACGTACGACAAGGTCGTGATCGACGACCTCAAGCACAACGCCACCCTGACGGCCATGCTGGCCTACCTGGCCGCCGAGGATCCGGCGTTCATCGCGCGGGACAAATCGCCCGGGGCGTGGCCCTCCGATTGGCCGGCCAACTGCGGCAAGGCGGCTCGGACGACCAGGCCGAGGTTCTAGGATCGGCTCGGACCGATCGGTCGCGGTTCCAGGATCGGCGCGGATCACTCCGCCACGGCTTCATGATCGATCGCGGTTCGAGCCGCCCGCCCCGGGCGGCACCGGAGCCACTGGAACGCCCCCCGTTCCGGGGATACAATATTGTATCCAATTCTAGGAGCCCCCTCGTGATTCGTCGCCGCGCGCTGCTTGCCGCCGCCCTCCTGGCCTTTGCCCTGCCAGCCGTCGCCCAGAAGAAGGCCGCCAAGGGCGCGGTCGATCTGTCGAGCATCGATCCCGTCGTGACGGCGATGATGGCCGAATGGAAGGTCCCGGGTCTGGCGCTCGGTGTCGTCAAGGACGGTCAGGTGGTCTACGCCAAGGGCTACGGCTACCGCGACGTCGAAGCCAAGCTGCCCGTCACCCCTCGCACCCTCATGGCCATCGGCTCGAACACCAAGTCGATGACGGTGGTGCTGATGGGCATGTTGGTCGACGAGAAGAAGGTCGAGTGGGACAAGCCGGTGAAGAGCTACCTGCCCGACTTCCAGATGTACGATGACTACGCCACCCGGAACCTGACGCCGCGGGACCTGGTCAATCACCGGTCCGGGCTGCCCCGGCACGACATCGTCTGGTACGGGCGGAAGACCACCCGCAAGGAAATCCTCGGGCGGCTCCGCTACCTCGAGCCGACGACCACGTTCCGCAACATCTGGCAGTACCAGAACCTCATGTACGCCACCGCCGGTTACCTGGAGGAAGTGCTCACCGGCCGGTCATGGGACGACCTCATGCGGGAGCGGATCTTCGCGCCCCTCGGGATGAGCCGCTCCAACACCGCGATCACCGAGTCGCCCAAGTCGGATGACTTTTCCTGGGCCTACGGGGTCAAGGACGGCGCCATCGTCCGGATCCCGTTCCGGAGCGCCGATCACGTCGGTCCCGCGGGATCGGCCAACTCGAGCATCGAGGACATGCTCAAGTACGTCCAGTTCCGGATCGACCTCGGGATGGCCGGCGGGAAGCGGCTGCTCTCGGAGGCTCAGGCCAAGGAAATGCAGTCGCCGCAGATGCCGGTCGGTCCGGCGGCCGACGCGCTCTGGGCCGGGTTCGACCAGACCACCTACGGTCTCGGCGTCGGGACGGGCTTCTATCGGGGCCACCGGGCGGTGATCCACGGCGGCGGGATCGACGGCTTCATCTCGCAGATGTCGTGGCTGCCGGACGACAAGATCGGGGTCGTGGTCCTGACCAATCAGGGCGTCAACAACGGAATTCCGACCCTGGTCGTCAAGGCGGTCTACGACCGGATCCTCGGCCTTCCGCCGATCGATTGGGCGGCCAAGCAGCGCGAGTTCGACAAGGTCGGTGCCCGGCAGGCCGCCGAGTACGAGGCCAAGCAGGCCGCCGAGCGGAAGACCGGAACCTCGCCGAGTCGGGCGCTGGCCGACTTCGTGGGCTCGTACTCGCATCCGGGGTACGGCACGTTCGTGGTTCGGATGGCTGGTGGCGGACTCGAACTGGTGGCCGACGACCTGAGCGCGCCGCTCGAGCACTACCACTACGACACCTTCAAGGTCGCTGAGAGCCCGACGTCGGGCATGCTGCAGGGTCTGGTGTCGTTCCTGACCAACCCGAAGGGCCAGGTCGACCGGGTCTCGATTCCGCTCGAACCCGCGATCGCGCCGATCATCCTGAAGCGGGTTCCCTGAGCAAACGGAACGCCGTCGCGTGATCCTCCACGCGGCGGCGTTGCAGCTTCCGGCTTCCCGGTGGCTCGAGCCGGCCGACGGTTCGCTCAGTCGCGACGCAGCGCGTCCACCGGGTCCACTCGCGAGGCTCGCCACGCCGGCACCGCCGCCGCCGCCAACCCCACGGACATCAGGAAGACTACCGCCGTCCCGACCGCCATCGGATCCCGGGGCGAGACCCCGTGGACCAATCCGCGCACCAGGCCGAGCGAGCCCATCACCAGCAGCAGGCCGACGACGACGCCCGCGCCCACCAGTCGCATCGATTCGCCGATGACGAGCCAACGGAGGCGGCCCGGCGCGGCGCCCAGCGCCAGACGGACGCCCAGCTCGTTGGTTCGCCGGGCCACCGAGTATGAGAGGATGCCGTAGAGTCCTACCGCCGCCAGCAGAGCGGCCAGGATCCCGAAGATGCCGGAAACCCGCGACGCCATCTGTTCCTGGCTGACCCCGCGCTCGAGCAGGGTGCCGAGGGTGACGATTTCGCGGACCGGGAGCCCGGGCTCGGCGGCCGTGAGCGCGGACTTGATGGCGGCCCCCACCTCCGTCGGGTTCCGATGGACCCGAGCCATCAGGTTGTAGATGTAGTCCGGGCTGGTCCCGGTCTGCGCCAGCGGCAGGAACATCATCGGCGGCGGCTCGTCCTGGAGGCGATTGGGCCGCAGGTCCTCGACGACGCCAATCACCTCGAACACCGGATCGTCGTCGTATCCGAAGCGCTGGCC
>JAEUJH010000057.1 GCA_016794825.1 Gemmatimonadota bacterium | reverse complement strand
AAGAACATCCCGACCGCGGCCGCGCCGAACCCGAAATGCCACCCCGACTCGACCGTCAGCCCCACCGACCCGAGGAAATTCCGGAACGACTCCGACTGCCCGAAGTAGCCGCAGAACAACGGCCCGAGGAAGCCGCCCAGGTTGACGCCCATGTAGTACACGGAATACCCGGCGTCGCGCCGGGTGTCGTCGGCCTGGTAGAGCTGCCCGACGATGGCCGAGACGTTGCCCTTGAGCAGCCCGGTGCCGAACACCACCAACACGAGGCCCAGGTAGAACGTGGTCAGTCCGGGCACCGCCAGGCTCAGGTGCCCCGCCATGATCAGCACCCCGCCCCAGAAGACCGATCGGCGGAGTCCGAGCAGTTTGTCGGCAAACCAGCCGCCCACCATGGTCATCATGTAGACCATGGCGGTGTAGGTCCCCTGAATGGCGCCGGCGTCAGGCACCGGCATGCCGAGCCCGCCTTCCGTCACCGGGGCCACCATGAACAGGATCAGGATCGCCCGCATCCCGTAGTAGCTGAACCGCTCCCACATCTCGGTAAAGAAGAGGGTCGACAGCCCCACCGGATGCCCGAAGAATCCGCGATCCGAATCCGTCATTCAGTTCTTTCCCAGTTTTTTCTTGAGCATCTCGAGTTGGGCGTCGACGGCGGACTCCACCGCCCGACGATCGAGCTTGCCCTTGAGGAGTTCGGTCTCGTCGTCGGCCAGCGGCGGGGGCGCCGCGTTCGGTGCCGCGCCGGGAACGCCCTGCCGCGCGGAACGGTACCGCTCCGACAGGGTGTCGTACTCCGACTGCGCGATGGCCAGTTCGTCCTTCTGGACGGCGAGTTTCCGATCCAGCAGCTCGACCCGCTGCCGGTGCCGTTCGGCAAACTCGCGAGCGATGGTGGCGGTTTCCTGATCGCCGATGTCGGCGGCCAACTGGCCCCGGCGTTCGGCGGCGGCGAGCTGCTCCCGTTCAGTTCCGAGATCTCGTTCGGTCCGGTTCAGCGCTTCGGTGAGTTCCTTCAAGCCGACCTTGAGGTCGACCAGCGCTTCGTGGAGGGCCCCGGCTTCCGCTCGGGCCGAGCCTCCGAGTCGCTGCTCGGAGAGGAGGCGCTCGAGGCGTGCCTTGAAGTCGTCGATCCCCATATGGCGACCAATGTTAGCCCCCGATACTATCTTTGGGAACCATGGCCAACCGCCCCTCGACCCACCGGCTCGGACCGATTCTCCTGGGCCTGCTCACCTTCGGATCGGCCTGCTCGTTGTCCGATCGGGGCACCCGGTGCGGCATTGCCGCCCTGGCCGGCCCGACCATGCTGCTCGAGGAGTTCACCCGGCCCGGACGGACCTTGGGCGAGCTGCCGACCACCGGGATGCCCGAGGTGCTGCCGGTCCGGATGGCGGCGGGCCTGGTGCAGCGCGGCCTGGTGGGACGAACCGATACGGCGTGGGTGGTGGGAGTCGACGGCCCGATGCCGGACAAGCCGGTGCCCGGCTTCGGCGTCATGCTGGTCGATCCGGTGGTCGGGCCGCAGGGCGTCCTCCTTTATGAGGGCCTTCCGATTCCCGGCGCCCCGACCCTCGGCACGGTGCACGTGGGCACCCGGATCATCCCGTTGATCGGCCTCAAGACCCAGGCGGCCGCGTTCCAGGACGCCCGCTGCCCGCTGTTCCCCGATTCACTCCGGCGGTGACCGCCCCACTTCCCCGCATCGTCCACGTCGCGTCGGGACGGGAGTGGCGGGGCGGACAGCGACAGGTCCATCTGCTGGCCGCGGCCCTCCAGCGCCAGCACGTCGATCAGGTGGTCGTCACCAGTCGCGGCAGCGAACTGGCCCGCCGGCTGGAACGATCCGGCGTCCGGTGCCACCCGGTCGATTGGCGCCGGGGCCTGTCCCTCGCCGCGCTCCGCGCGGTCTGGTCGGAGTGCCGCCGCGGTCCTGCCATCCTCCACGCCCATGACGCTCACGCGCTGATCCTGGCCGGCCTCGTCGCGCCGCTTTCCCGGACCCCGTTCGTCGTGACCCGCCGGGTCGATTTCCCGATCCGCCGGCCCGGCTTCTGGATTCGAGCGGACCGCGTCATCGCCATTTCCGACGCGGTCCGGGCCGTCCTGATCAAGGGGGCGATTCCCGCCGATCGGATTACGGTGGTCCACTCCGCCATCGACCTCGACGCCACCCGCGCGGTTGCCGCCGGATCGATCCGCTCGCAACTCGGCCTCCCGGACGCCGCCCCGCTGGCCGTGTCGGTGGCGGCGCTGGTGCCGCACAAGGACCACGAGACGATGCTCCGGGCGGCCGCCATCGTCCACCGCTCCCGACCCGACCTCCATTGGGCCCTGGCCGGCGACGGTCCGCTTCGTGACCGGATCGAGACCCTGGCCCGCGACCTGGGCGTGACACCGGTCATCCACCTTCTGGGCTCGATCGACCGGCCCCTGGAGTTGATTCGGGCCGGCTCGGTGTTCGTGATGAGTTCCGCCGAAGAGGGCCTCGGCACCTCGGTCCTCGACGCCATGGCCCTCGACGTCCCGGTGGTGGCCACCCGCGCCGGCGGCATTCCGGAAATGCTCGACCAGGGAGCCGGGATCCTGGTGCCCGTGGGCAATCCCGAGGCCCTGGCAATGGGGATCGAAACCGTGCTGGCCGACTCGACTCGAAGGAACCAACTGATTGCCACGGCCCGGGAACGGGTGGCCGGTTTCGGCGCCGACGGGATGGCAGCCGGGGTCCTTTCCGTGTATCGTTCGGTCCGTCTAGAGCGTTGATGGCGAATGATTTACGTCTGCATTCCGAGCCGGGACGAGGCCGAGACGATCGGCCTCGTGCTCTGGAAGATCCGAAAAGCCTTCGAGGCGCTCGGCCGGGAGTATCACGTCCTGGTCGGCAACGACGGCTCGACCGATCATAGCGCCGAGGTCCTCGAGACCTACTCCCAGGTCCTGCCGCTGACGGTTCGGACCAACCGGGAGCGGGCGGGCTACGCCCCCACCGTCGAAACGCTCCTCCGCGACGCCTTCGAGCTGTCCGATCGCCCCAAGCGCGACGGCGCGGTCCTGATGCACGCCGACTTTTCCCACGGCCCCGAGTACCTGGCCGATTTCGTCCGCCGGATCGACAGCGGCGCCGACCTGGTCGTGGGCGAGGGGATGATCGACCCGACCTGGGACCGGGCCTACCGCTGGACTCGCCGCTGGGGCGCGTACCTGCTCCGCCGGAGCGCCCGGGTACCGGGCGTCAAAGACCCGACCTCCGGATTCCTGGGCTTCCGCCTGGCCACTCTCCGGTCGGTGTTCCAGCGTCCCGCGCCGGTGCTCAACGCCGACGGCTGGGCCGCCAACGCCGAACTGGTGGGCCGGGCCGCGGTGCATGCCCGCCGGATCGAGACCGTCTCATTCTCCGAACGCCACGACCTCAAGAGCCGCCCCACCCGGGTGCTGCCGTGGCCGTTGGCCCGCTCGCTCTGGTCGGCGAGCGGACTGGTGCGCCGGGCGGTCGCGGCCGAGCAGGCTGAGCCGCGGGCCGCCAAGCGTCGCGAAAAGGGGAGCGTGGCCGGATGACGATGCTGGTGTCGTTGACGTCGCTGGTGCTGGCCGTGGCGCCGATCGGACCCCAGTCCGACTCGCTGCCCGGCAAGCGAACCCTCGAGAGCTATCCGTTCCAGATCGGCGAGCGGCTCGACTACTCCGCCAAGATCGGGATGCTGCGCCTCGGCGACGCGTCGATCCAGGTGGCCGCGCTCGACACCGTCCGCGGGGTCCCCGCGTTCCGGTTCCGCTACTCGATCGAGGGCGGCAACTTCATCTTCAAGATCAACAGCGTCAGCGAGTCGTGGACCTCGATCGACGAGTTCAAGTCGCTCCGGTTCCGGCACAACAGCCAGGAAAACGACAAGACCTACCTCCGCGACTACGACATCTTCCCCGACTCCGGGTTCTACCGGCAGCGGGGCAAGGAGGGGCAGCAGCCGACCCCGCCGCAGCCGCTCGACGACGCGTCGCTCCTCTACTTCGTCCGGACCACGCCGCTCGAAATCGGCCAGGTCTACCGGTTCGACAAGTACTTCATCAACGACAAGAACCCGCTCGTCATCCGGGTCCTCAAGCGGGAGCGGATGGACCTGCCGGACGGGTCGAAGGTCGACTGCCTGGTCCTCAATCCGGTCATCGACGACAAGGGGATGTTTGCCGATCGGGCCGAGGCGCGGCTCTGGATTACCGATGACGCACGGCGGATTCCGGTCCAGATCCGCTCGAAGTATCCGTGGGGGACGGTCACCCTCCGGATCGAGAAGATGACGCTGGCCGGCGACTGACCGATGGCCCCTCGCGACGCCGACCGTTCCCGCGTCAAGACCGTTCCGATTTCCCGCCGTTCCAACAAAGTCGACGCCTCCCTGCTGGCCCATCCGCCGGCCGACGACCGGTCGTTCGCCGCGTTCCTGAACAGCCTGCCCGACGTTTTGGCGGCCCGCGACCTCCGGACCGTCATCGCGGCCGTCCGCGCCGCGACGAGCGCGCGCCGGGGCGTGGCGTTCCTGATCGGCGGTCACGTCATCAAGGTGGGATTGGGCCCGCTCCTGGTCCGGCTGATCGAGCGCGGGGTGGTCACCCACCTGGCCATGAACGGCGCGGCCGCCATCCACGACTTCGAGCTGGCGGCCTTTGGCGGCACCAGCGAAGACGTGGAGAGCGGCCTGGGCGACGGGACCTTCGGGATGGTGGAGGAAACCGGCCGGGACATGAACCTGGCCATCAACGCCGCGGCCGCCGCGGGACGCGGGCTGGGCGAGGGCCTGGCCGGGGCGCTGGCGGCCCGGTCAGATCTGGTCGGTGGCGACGCCTCCGTCCTCGTGGCCGCGCATCGGGCCGGCATTCCCGTCACCGTCCACGCGGCGCTTGGGGCCGAGATCATCCATCAGCACCCCCTGGCCGACGGCGCGGCCATCGGCCGGACCAGCCTGCTCGATTTCGACCGGCTGGCCGGATCGCTCCCCTCACTCGACGACGGCGGTGTGGTCCTCAACTGGGGCAGCGCGGTCATCATGCCGGAGGTTTTCCTCAAGGCGCTGACCGTGGCCCGGAACCTCGGCGCCGGCAAGCCGCGGGAGTTCCTGGCGGCCGACTTCGACATGATCCGCCACTACCGGCCCGCCATGAACGTGGTCCGCCGGCCCACCAAGGACGGGGGCCGGGGCATCCAGATCACCGGGCATCACGAAATCCTGATGCCGCTGCTGGTCTGGGGAGTGTTGGGGGACTGACAAGCCCGATAGGCCGGGGCGGACCCTTTCGGATCCCGCCCCGACCCGTGGGGGAGAGACGAGCAGCGGTTAGGCTTCCTTCGGCTTGCCGCGGATGATCTCGCGGATCCGGTCAGCCGTGGAGGGGCTCAGGACCCGGATGACGGTGTAGATCATCCAACCCAGGAAGGCAAACCATGCCAGCTTCAGGACCAGGCCAATCAGTCCGCCGATCAAGAAGCCGATGACCTTCATCCCGAAGACGAAGAGGATGAAGAACCCAGCGAAACCCACGAGACCCCGGACCATGATTAAGTTCCTCCGAACTGGTGGACTGGACCGACGCTGTAATATACGCGCGACGTTTCAGAAAGTTTCGTAGGCATCCTAAGTGCCCAATTCTACTGACGTTATAATCGTCGGGTCCGGCGCCAGCGGGGCCGCGTGCGCCCGCGAACTGGCGGCCGCCGGTCGGTCGGTGCTGGTCATCGATCCCGGCACCCGAACCGGCGAGGCGTGGCGCGCCTCCGCCGGGCTCCTGGCCCCCCAGATCGACCCCCGCGAGGACAATCCGCTGTTCGAACTCGGCATTGCCGGTCGGGAGTACTATCGCGACAAGGCGGCCGAACTCAAAGAGGAAACCGGCGTCGACATCGAGCTGTTCGACGGCGGCATCCTCCGCCTGGCCCGGGGCGAGGTCGAGGCCGACCAGCTCCGGGAGGCGGTGGCGTGGCAGCGACAGCACGGCCATCGGAGCGAGTGGCTCGACCCGGCGGAGGTGCGGAGCGAGTTCAAGCACGTCGGCGCCAACGACGGGGCCCTGTGGGCCAGTCACGACGGCTCGGTCAATCCGGTCCGGCTGATCGAAGCGCTCCGCCAGAGCGCGGCGCGGCGGGGCGGCCAGTTCGTCGCCGATGCGGTGACGGGGCTGCTGATCGAGGGCGGTCGACTCACCGGCGTTCAAGCGGAAAAGGGCACCTATCGGGGCGCTCACGTCGTCCTGGCCGCGGGCGCGTGGACCGGCCG
>JAEUJH010000173.1 GCA_016794825.1 Gemmatimonadota bacterium | reverse complement strand
GCCCGGGCGCCGCCTAACGTTCCGCTGACCCAGACGCCGTCGCCCGGCCGGGCGCCCCGCCGCCGGACCGGCGCCGCCGCCCGGCCCAGCACCGTGACCGTGATGGCCAGGCCGGGACCCCGGCTCAGGTCGCCCCCGACGACGCGGGCCCCGACCGATTGGGCCGCCGCCCCGATGCCCCGCATCACCGCCGCGATTTCCGGGGCCGTCGTCTCCGCCCGGGCCCCGAGCGCCACCAGCACCGCCTCGGCCCGAGCGGCGACGGCCGCCAGGTCGGACAGCGCCGCGCCGGCGGCCCGCCAGCCGATCTCCTCGAGGTCGAGCCAGGCCCGCCGGAAGTGGACGTCCTCGACGGCCAGGTCGGTGCTGGCGCACCACCCGTCGGGCAGGAACGCGCAGTCGTCGCCGAGGTCGTCGCCCGCGGCGCCTAACGCCGAGCCGATGGCCCGGATCCGGTCGAACTCGGGACCCGGCCCGAGGGGAGTGGCGGTCACCGATCAGGTCCGGATCGGAGCCGGCAGTTGGTGGATGATGGGCAGCGGCGGCGGCACCGGGTCGCGACGGATCTGGGCCCAGCGACGCCAGACCTCGGGCAGCGCGGCCACCACGTCCATCGGCCGCACGGCCCGGGCGGTGGCCCGACGGGCCGCGTGGTCGGCGGCGCTGCCGAGCGCCTGGGCAGCGGCGGCCGCCGCCAGCCCGGCCTCGACGCCCTGCCCCAACCACGCGCCGATGGTCCCGGCCAGCGTGTCACCGCTGCCTCCGGTGGCAAGGCCCGGGTTGCCGGCGGCCACCGTCACCACCCCGCCGGCCGGCCCCGCCACCACGGTCGGCACGCCCTTGAGGAGGAGGATCACGCCAAGCTGGCCCGCGGCAACGGCCGCGGCACTCCAGGGATCCACGCCGAGATCCGCCGCCATCCCGGGCAGCAGGGCGCGAAACTCGCCGGCGTGGGGCGTGGCGACCACGGTGCGACCCGCGGCCACCGCCGCGAGGCCGTCGGCTCCGCCGGCAAAGGCCATCAACCCGTCGGCATCGATGACCAGCGGCGCCGCGGTGGCGCTGACCACCTCCGCGACGAACGCCGCCCGCCCTGGACCGCGGCCCAGGCCCGGTCCGATCACCACGGCGTCGGCCCGTTCGAGCAGGCTCCGGGCCGCGGCGGAAAGGTCGTCGAAGCTCGAGATGCAGGTCTGCAGGTCCGGCTCCGCGGCCGCCAGGACCGCCACCGACGGCTCGGGCGCCACCACGTGGACCAGGCCGGCCCCGGCGGCAAAGGCGGCTCGGGCCGCGAGGCGGGCCGCCCCGGTCATCCCGACGTCGCCACCGACGATCACGACTCGGCCGCGGGCACCCTTGTGGGCATCGGCCGCGAGACGCGGGACGGCCCGCGCAGCCTCCCGTTCGGTCAGGAGCCGAGGCCAGGCCTCGAGCGGCGGGCCGAACCCGATGTCGATGACCGCCAGATCGCCGACGTCGTCCCGGGCCAGCAGGTGACCCCGCCGATAGCCGCCGAACGTCACCGTCAGGTCCGCCCGGAGGCCGGATCGCGACACGCCGGTGTCGAGGTCGAGCCCGGTCGGACCGTCGACCGCCACGACCGGGAGTTCCAGTTCGGCCAGCCGGGCCACCAGCGCGGCGACGTTAGGCCGGAGCGCGCCGCTCGCCCCGGTGCCGAGAATGGCGTCGACGAGCAGCCCCACCGCGGGCCAGGGTCCGTCCGGCTCGACTTCCCGAACCCCCGCGGCCCGGGCCAGGCCGGCCTCGAGGGTGTTGAGCGCCGAGGCCGTGCCTCCGGAGCTGGTTACCCAGACCGGCAGCCCCGCCGCTTCGAGCGCCCGGGCCACGACCCAGCCGTCGCCCCCGTTGTTGCCGGGGCCCACCGCGACCAGGGTGCCCTGACGGAGTGCCGCCGGAAACCGGGCGGCCACGACGGCGGCGACGCCCCGCCCCGCGCTTTCCATCAGGGCGGCCAACGGCAGGCCCGCGAGATCGGCCTCGCGGTCCCAGAGGCGGGCCTGCTCGGAGGTGAGGACTGGAAGGGGAAACACGCGCTACGTCACTTGAGACTCTGGCCGATGACTCGACCGAAGGAAATTTCGCCGTTGTCGATCCGGAGGTTGAAGCCGCACTCCGGGTTGGTGCAGACCCACGCCTTGTACGTGATCGGTGCCCCGTCGCGACCGTAGTCCGATAGCGGAATCAAGACCCCTTCACCGCACTTCTTGCATGGGGGCCACTCCGTTCGATCGATCATCCGGTCCTCCTTGGCTTCGGGTCGCTATTCCCTCGCTTCGAGGGTCTCGTCACGCGCCAGCCGATCGCGCCCCGATCGCGGCACCCCCTGCCAGAGGTACCCTTCCGAGAACGCTTCGGCGAAATCGTAGACGCCGTGAAAGTCTTCTTCCCGATCGCCGGGCTGGGTAATGAGGAGCCCGACTTCCACCAGGGCATAGACGATCCGCCCGAGATCGGCGGTCCGGCGAATGCCCCAGTGGCCGAGCACCTGACGCGCCATCAGCCCGTACTGCTCGATCGCGTACTCGCGACACCCGCGCGCCAGCTCGGCGCCGCTCACGTGCCGCCGGATGGTCAGCCGATTCTGGAGGTACTCGATGCTCTCGAGGACGAACAGATACGCCTGCTCGTCGTAATGGCTCTCGCTCCGGCGGAGCCGATCGACCAGTTCGGGAGCCAGCCGGATCTCGATCACCGGACTCGACCGCCCGCCGGCTGGTAGAGGGGGAACCCGGCCGCCAGGGCATGGACCTCGGCCCGGGCCGCCGCGATGGTGTCATCGGTCGGCGCGCTCAACACCCGGTCGATCAGATCGGCCACCGCGGTCATCTCGGCCTCGCCCATGCCGCGGGTGGTGAGGGCCGAGGTGCCGAGACGGATCCCGCTGGTCACGAACGGACTGGCGGGATCGTTCGGAATGGTGTTCCGATTGACCGTCATCCCGGCCCGGCCGAGCAACTCCTCGGCCTGCTTCCCGGTAACCTGCTTGCCGCGGACGTCGACCAGCATCACGTGCGTGTCGGTGCCGCCCGAAATGATCCGGAACCCGCGTTCGGTCAGCGCCGCGGCGAGGCGCTGGGCGTTGACCACGACCCGCCGCGCGTAGTCCTTGAACTCCGGCCGGGCGGCCTCGGCAAACGCCACGGCCTTGGCGGCAATGACGTGCTCGAGCGGCCCGCCCTGGGTGCCCGGGAATACCGACTTGTCGATGGCCTTGGCCAGGCTGCCCTGGCAGAGGATCAGGCCGCCGCGCGGGCCGCGGAGCGTCTTGTGGGTCGTGCTGGTCACGACCTGAGCGTGTGGAACCGGCGAGGGATGCACCCCGCCCGCCACCAGCCCGGCGAAGTGCGCCATGTCGACCAGGAGCGCCGCCTCGACTTCATCGGCAATGGCCCGGAACGCCGGGAAGTCGATGATCCGCGAGTAGGCGCTGCCGCCGCAGACGATCAGCTTGGGCCGGGCCTTCAGGGCAATGGCGCGGACCTCGTCCATCTCGATCAGCCCGCTGTCGGGATTGACCCCGTAGTGGACCGCCCGCCAGATCATCCCGCTGTGATTGACGCCGTGCCCGTGCGAGAGATGGCCGCCATGAGGTAGCGACATCGCGAGCAGGGTGCCCGACGGCGGCAGGACCGCCATGAAGGCCGCGAAGTTGGCCTGCGCGCCGGCGTGGGGCTGGACGTTGGCGTGATCGGCGCCGAAGAGCGACTTGGCTCGATCGATGGCCAGTTGCTCCACCTGGTCGACGATCTCGTTGCCGCCGTAGTAGCGCTTGCCCGGATAGCCCTCGGAGTACTTGTTGGTGAGGGGCGTGCCCATCGCGTCGATGACGGCCCGGGAGGCGAAGTTCTCACTCGCGATCAACTCGAGTCCCTCGCGCTGGCGGGTCAACTCGAGGTCGACCAGCCGAGCCACCGTCGGATCGGCGGCGCGCAGGGACGCGTTGTGCTCCAGCATTACGGTTTCTCCACTTCGATCTTGGCGACCCGGCGCTCGTGGCGGCCGCCCTCGAACGGCGTCGCGAGCCAGGTCTTGAGAATCTCGAGGCCCTGCTCCTCCGACACGAACCGCGCCGGCAGCACCAGGACGTTCGCGTCGTTGTGCTCGCGGGCCAGCTTGGCCACTTCCGGACTCCAGGCCACCGCCGCCCTGACCCCATGATGACGGTTGGCGGCGTACGACATGCCGAGCCCGGTGCCGCAGAGCAGAACCGCCCGTTTGACCTCGCCGCGTGCCACCTTGTCGGCCACCACGTGGGCGTAGTCGGGGTAGTCGGTCGAATCGGTGGAGTGGGTGCCGACGTCGACCGGGTCGAACCCGAGTGCCGCCAACTCGGCCTTGAGCCGCTCCTTGAGCGGGAAGCCGGCGTGATCGGCTCCGATGGGAATCGATTCGGACATGGCGTTCGAACTCGCGATCGGCGATCTCAGGTTCAGTCGGGCGCGACGGAGACGGGGGTTCGAGCTAGAAGAATGGGGCCAACGGCGGACCGAGACAACCGCCCGCCCGAGGCCCCGGCGACGGTCCGGTCTGGCGTTCCGCCGCCCGACCGGTTAGCGGGGTGGCCGCGGTCCGCGGTGCCGATCCGGCCTCCCGCCGGCGCCGCCGCCGAGGCCACCCCGCCCTCCTGTCAGTACTGGTAGAAGCCCCGCCCGCTCTTCCGACCGAGGTGCCCGGCCGCCACCATCCGCCGAAGCAGCGGACACGGCCGGTACTTCGGATCGCCGAGCCCCTTGTGCATGACCTCGAGAATCGCGAGGCAGACGTCGAGCCCGATGAAGTCGGCCAGGGTCAGCGGTCCCATCGGATGGGCCATGCCGAGCTTCATGACGGTGTCCACCGCCTCGGGCGTCGCCACGCCCTCCATCACGGTGTAGATCGCCTCGTTGATCATCGGCATCAGGATCCGGTTGGCGACGAAGCCGGGATAGTCCTGGACCTCGACTGGGACCTTGCCGAGTTCCTTCGACATCGCGAGCACGGCCGTCGTGGTGGCGTCGCTGGTCGCGTGACCGCGGATCACCTCCACCAGCTGCATGACCGGCACCGGGTTCATGAAATGCATCCCGATGACGCTCTCCGGCCGCTTGGTCCGCGCCCCGATTTCGGTGATCGAGATCGAGCTGGTGTTCGACGCCAGGATGACGTCGCTGGCGCAGATCCGGTCGAGCGATTCGAAGATCGAGAACTTGAGCGTGGGATTCTCGGTGGCCGCCTCGACCACCACCTTGGCCGACGCCGCCGCGTCGAGCGAGGTCGACGTCTGGATCCGCCCGATGATCTGGCCCGGCGCGTCGGCCGGGATGGCCCCCTTCTTGGCCTGGCGGTCGAGATTGGCCTGGATGGTGGTGCGGGCCTTGTCGAGCGCCTGCTGCGACACGTCGATCAGCGTGACGCTCCACCCGAATTGCGCGTAGACGTGGGCGATCCCGTTCCCCATGGTGCCCGCCCCGATGACTGCCGCCTGCTTCATGGTTCCTCCCGAAAGTCGCGCCGGCGGATCACGAAGATCGCCCCGGCCGTCAATGCCACGGTGGCCAACAGCCCGCCCTCCGGACCAAAGGCTCCCCCGGTGAGCCACCCCGGGTTGCCCGGCTGGAAGTCGAGCCACGGAATGTCGAACGGCAAACCACTGACCGGCGCCGCCGAACCGGCGAGCGCCAGGTTCCAACCCCAATGCGCCCCGGTGGCGGTCCCGATCCCGCCCCGGGAAAAGAACGTCAGGGCCAGGAACATCCCCGCCAGCGCGATGTTCCCGAGCGCCAGACCGGTCAGGTCCGGATTGGCCCAGTGGGCCCCGGCAAACAGCACCGACGTCACCACGATGGCCGACGGGCGGCCGATCCCGCGGGCCATGCCCGCCACCGCCAGGCCACGGAACGCCAGTTCCTCCATGAAAGCCGGCGGCAGGAGTATGACAGCCAGAATCCCGAGGCGAACCAGGTAGCTCCCCAGCGTCCCGCCGTCGAGGCTCCACCCGGACCCGGTGAGCAACCCCAGGGCGACGGCCCCGACCGCGACCACGATTCCGAGCGCCGTGCCCCGGACGAACCCGCGCCCGGTTTCGGCGATCGGGGTCCACCCGAGTTCGGCCCGGGAGAGCCCCATGGCCCGGCGCCCC
>JAEUJH010000026.1 GCA_016794825.1 Gemmatimonadota bacterium | reverse complement strand
TCCCGAACGGAGTTCACGGAGGTTCAGCGCGCGGCGGTCCGGGACACGATTCGGGCGGAGGCGGACCGGGTCATCGCCGCGCTCGCGTCCCGGCAGGTCGACTCGCTGGCGGATCTGTTCACCCGCGACCCCGATTTCGTCTACGTCGACAACGGGCGGATCTACCCGGACAATGCCGCGCTCAAGGCCGCGGCGACGCCGTTCTTCGGCCGGCTCGGCCGCGCCGGCGGGCGATGGGACCCCGCGCACGTCGTGGTGCTCGGACCCGATGCCGGCGCGTTTACCGGCGTCTTCCGGGCCGAGATGGCCGACACGGCGGGAGCCCCGCTCTGGACCGAGGGAAAGATCTGGACCTTCGTCTACCAGCGCCGGGCGGGACGATGGCAGATCGTGCAGGCGCACGAGGTGAATGCCCGGCCATGAGGCTCCGCGCCCGGTGGCTGGTGGTCGGGCTGGCGCTCGCCGGGTGCCGGCCGACGCCGCAGCGCCCCAACGTGCTGTTCATTGCCGTGGACGACCTCCGTCCCGCGCTCGGCGCGTACGGTGACTCGGTCGCGATCACGCCCAACATCGATCGGCTGGCCCGGAGCGGCGTCACCTTCCTGCAGGCCCACGTCCAGCAGGCGGTGTGCAATCCGTCGCGGGCGAGCCTCATGACCGGGCTCCGGCCCGACTCGCTCCGAGTGTGGGACCTCGACACCGACTTCCGTACCACCGTACCCGACGTCATTACCCTGCCGCAGCTCTTCCGGCAGCAGGGCTACTTCGCGACCGTGGTCGGGAAGATCTATCACAACATCTTCCCGGACACGCTCTCGTGGAGCGAGCCCGAGATGAAGATTGCCGGGTTTCCCTACGATCCCGACGCGGTCTACCACCACCGCGACAATCTGGCGATCCAGGAGGCGCGGAAGGCCGCCGCCATCGCGGCCGGGCAGGAGAGCCGCCACGTCGATCCCCTCGGCTTCTGGTACCTCAAGGCCAACGCCACCGAGATCGTCGACCTCCCCGACAGCGTCTACTACGACGGGGCCCAGACCAACTACGCGGTCCGGAAGCTGGCGGAACTGTCGCGGCGCACCGAGCCGTTCTTCTTCGGCGTCGGCTACTACCGGCCCCATCTCCCGTTCAACGCGCCCCGGAAGTACTGGGATCTCTACAACCGGGATTCCATCCCCCTCGCCCGCAACCCGACGGTGCCGCGGGGCGCCCCGGAAATGGCCATCGACAACATGCGGGAGTTGCGCGGCTACGCCGACTTCGCGGACGTGGCCCACCCGTTCAAGGGCTCGGTGACGGTGGCCGAGGCTCGACGGCTGAAGCACGGGTACTACGCCTCGGTCAGCTACATCGATGCCCAGGTGGGCCGCCTGCTCGACGCGCTCGACAGTCTGGGGCTGACCAGCCGAACCATCGTGGTGCTCTGGGGCGATCACGGCTACAAGCTCGGCGAACACAACAGCTGGGCCAAGATGACCAACCACTTGATCGACACCCGGGCTCCGCTCATCATCCGGGCGCCGGGCCAGGGCGTGCCCGGTACCCGACTCGGCCAGATGGTGGAGTTCGTCGACATCTATCCGACCGTGGCGGAACTGGCGGGCGTGCCGCGGCCGAGTCATGTGCAGGGCCTGAGCGCCGTACCCCTCCTGGCCGACTCGACCCGGCCGTGGAAGACGGCCACGTTCAGTCAGTTCCTCCGCCACGGCATCTGGGTGGGTCTCGACAGCATGCCGTACATGGGGTACAGCATTCGGACCGAGCGGTACCGGTACGCGCGCTGGGAGCATTGGGAGACCAAGCGGGTGGCGGGGCGGGAGCTGTACGACCATCAGGCCGACCCCGACGAGAACCACAACTTGGCCGATGATCCGGCCATGGCGGCGACCCTCGACAGCCTCGAGGCCCGGCGGCTGGCCGGCTGGCGAGCCGCGCTACCGCCCTCAGCGGGGGCCGGCCGAGGTCGCGCGGATCAAGGGAGCAGCGATCGATGAATCGAATTCGGGCCGCGTGGCTCGCGATGCTCGTCCTGGGCGGCGGCCAGGCCGCCGCTCAGCAGTTCGAACCCCGGCCGGTGCCGACCCGCGACGTCGCGTCATTCGCCTTTCAGTCGCCCTCGATGGGCGTTCGCTACGGGATCAACGTCGGCTTCCCGGCGGCGTTCGGTCCGGCGGCCGGGAAGCGGTACCCCGCGCTGATCGTCACCGATGGCGACCACGTCTTCGACGGCGTGTTCGACGGCGCCCGCCGGCTGATGGGTCAGGGGGCGATCGGGCCGCTGTTCGTCATCAGCATCGGTTCGGAGTTGGCGCGAGGCGACTCCGCCTGGATCAGCCGGCGGTTCTACGAGTTCACGCCGGACGATTGGAATCTGGCGGACACGGTCGGGCAACTCATTGCCAAGGTCTGCCGCGACTATCGGTCGCCGCCCGGGCGGTGCACCGGCGGCGCGCCCCGGTTCTACGCGGCGATCGTCAAGGAGATGCTGCCCTGGATCCTCGCGAAGTACCCGATCGATCCCGACCAGCTGGGGCTCTTCGGGATCTCGGCCGGGGGGTACTTTGCCTCGTGGGCCCTGTTCCAGCCCGACTCGCCGTTCCGGAAGTACCTCATTTCCAGTCCGGCGCTGGCCTATGGCAACGACCGGATCTTCCGGGAGGAAGCCGGCTACGCCGCCCGATCCAAGGACCTCAGGGCCGCGATCTACTTCGGCGCCGGGGGTCTCGAAGTCCAGGACGAACCGTACGAAGCGGTCATCAAGACCGTGAGCGGGATGCTCCAGCTGACCGCCGTGCTCCGGACCCGGAACTACCCGAGCCTCAGGATGGTGACCGAAGTCCACCCCGGGATGGGGCATTCCGACGTCATGGGGACCTCCGTGGTACGCGGCCTTCGAACGCTGTTCGCGAATCCCTGAAACAGGTCACCGTTGCGCCGGGCGCCCGGACGGGCGCCTCGACCGTTGGAGTGGCTGGCGCTATCATTAATCGTCGTTAAGTCAGACCTGCATCCGACGAGGCCTTCGTGAAACGACGCGATTTTCTTCAGGATGTCACAGCCGCCGCCGGTGGCATCGGAGCCTTGCTGGCGCGGCCAGGGAACCTCGGGGCCGAGGGCGCCGGGACTGACGGCGTCACGGCCATCGTCGGGGCCACGCTCATCGACGGCAACGGCGGTGCCCCACTGCCGGATGCAACGGTCGTGCTCCGGGGGCAACAAATCGCCGCGGTCGGCCCTCGGGCCGCGGTGCCAATCCCGCCCGGGGCCAGCCGGATCGACGCTGCCGGCAAGTTCCTCACGCCGGGTCTGATCGATGCCAACGTCCACCTGATGGGCAACATTCTTTTCGAAGAGCTGTTCCCGTTGCTCTTCTATGGCGAGAAGGATCCGTTCACGAAGTACGGCTACGCGCTCGAGGCCGCACAGGTTGCCCTCAAGCACGGGGTGACGACGATTCGTGATACCTACGACCCGCTGCCTCCGATGCTGGCCCTGCGCGACCGACTCGCCAGCGGTGCGGCGCTCGGACCCCGGCTCCAGGTCGCGGGAGACATTCTCGGCTTTGGCGGCCCGTTCCCCTTGCCGATCATGGGCTACAACCAGCCCCTGACCCGCCGCCAGGAGTACTGGAACGACTTCTACCGCGGCTATCGCCCTGTCGGCGAGAGGCTCACGACGATGTACCCGGAGCAAGTTCGGGCTGCCGTGAACGCGTATCTCGACGCCGGCCCCGACTTCGTGAAGTACGCGGCCACGACCCACTCCCTCTGGGTGCCCGTCTATATCGGCTTTTCGCCTCGGGTGCAGCGCGCCATCGTCGAGGAGACCCACCGACGGGGCAAGCGGGTGGAAGTGCATTCGTCCAGCGCCGAGGGCCATCTGGTCGCGGTCGAGGCCGGGATCGATACGATTACCCATGCCGGAATGCTCGAGGAGCAGGTCCTGTCGGACGAGATTGTCGACCAGATCCTCGCCCGCAAGGTGGTCTGCGTCCTGTTCACCGCGTTTTCGGCCGGCCCGGTTTATCGGGCGCGGAGGGATCGGGACCGGCTGTTGGCTTCGCCGGCGCCGCCTGGACAGCCCGATCCGGATCTCAATCCGGACTATAACGGCGCCCGCGCGCTTCCGGATCCTTCGGGAGAACGGCGGCGGGAGCAGCTGCTCCTTCTCGACGTCGAGAGCTATCGGCGGAACGACCGGAAGCTGATCGAAGCGGGCGCGGTGGTGGCCGTCGGCACCGATTCGTCGACCGGCCCGTGGCCCGGGATCTACGACCCCGGGCTGGTCCCGCCGACGTTCCCACAGATCGGACGCGCCACGGTACTGGCGGTCGAGGGGCTGGTCGAACTGGGCATGACGCCAGGCCAGGCGATCGTGGCCGCCACCCGGAACGGCGCCATCGCTGCCGGGGCGCTCGACCAGTTCGGAACGATCGAGGCCGGCAAATGCGCGGACCTCCTGATTCTCGGCGCCGATCCGCTCGCCGACATCAAGAACCTCCGCCGGCTGGAGCGGGTCGTCACCGCCGGCCGGGTCATCGATCCCGCCACCTTACCGCTCGAGCCCCGGTACTACCGTCGCTGAAGGTGGAACTCCGCCCCGTCTGGAACTGGGGTGGGCAAGCCCACCCGTGGGTCAGCGGGGCGCGGTGGCACCCAGGACGTGGAAGTCGAACCGGGCGTCGAACCCTCGCTCCGGCTTGACCCCGAGGGTCACCGTCAGCGGTTCCGAGATATCGCGCGGCCGGAGACGGTTGCCGGTGCCGAGCTTTCCCTCGAACACCACGGTGGTATCGGTGCCCGGCTCCACGCTCCGGATCCGGACCCGGAGCGGTCCGAAGATGACCGAGGAGCCGACGTTCCGGATCTGGAGCGGAACGGTGACGCTGTTCTTGGCCGGGTCGAACGCCGGGGTGCCCGGCATGACCTCCACCAGGCGGCTGACGTCGGACTCGACCAGGCCGGGCGGGGTCGTCGGGTCACCGAGGGCAACGCGGGCCGCGTAGAGTTCCTGCATCCCACTCCGACGGTCGAGCCACATCGCGAGGAAGTCGCCGTTGCGATCGGCGGCGAGGCCGGTATAGTGGCCGGGGCTCAGGGCGCGAGCCGGGTCGAAGGACACCGTCAGGCGCGAGGAGGTGAGCCCTCGATTGGCCTCGTCGCGCGCGGCCTGGTTCTCGTCCGCGATCCGGATCATCAGCCGGTCGATGGTACCACGGTTCTCGAGAATGGCGTCGGGCAGGCGGTTCGGGTCGGCGGGGCGGGGACTCACGTTGTGCACCGCCACCGACGGCGGCAGACCGGGGGGCGGGCACGACGGCGCCGTGCTGATCCGGAAGTTCTTCGAGAACGTGGCGCCGCCATCGAGGGACACCGCGCCATAGTAGTGCCAGCACATCTTGTTCGGATCGTCCCGCCGATCGTACCACGCCACGGCGACCGGGCCGGCGGGGCTCACCGCCACGACCGGGATGATCCGATAGTCCCGAAGGCCGCCCGGAGGGGACGTCGGATTGTCGTTCAGCTTGAGCGGTCGGGACCAGGTTTTCCCGTGGTCGCGGGAGCGGACGAACCAGGCGTTGGCGGTGCCGCCGCTCACGTCGTGCCAGGTGATGTACACCTGATCCCGGTAGGGGCTGGCCGACGAGGTGTCGGCGGTGACGATCGGGAGGCTGAAGCCGGAGCCGAACTCCACCGCCCGGTCGCGCCAGGAGTGGGGGCCGAACTCGAAGATCTTCTCGGGTGCCGAAAAGGTCCGACCGCCGTCGGTCGACCGGACCACGAACATCGGCATCCGCTCGTTCTCGCGCAGGGCCAGCGGGTTGAAGTACTGGTAGTAGGTCACGAGGAGGGTGCCATCGGACAAAACGACCGGTTCGGTGGCCACCAGCTTGCCGTTGGTCCCCTGGCCGACCAGGCGAGGCTGGTTGAAGCTCCGGCCCTGGTCGTCCGACCACTGGACGAACACCTCGTAGTTGTTCATCACGAACTGGTCGGCCACGTCATTCCAGGCCACGTAGATCCGTCCGCGGGTCCGGCTGTTCGACATGTCGACCACCATCCGCATGTGGTCCGGGTCGACCGAACTGGCCAACTCGGTCGGGCCGTCCCAGGTAAAGCCTTCGTCGGTCGAGCGCCAGAAGCGGATGTGGGACTTGGGCGGGGCGTTGGGCAGAATCGACGCGGCGAACGGCCCGCCAATGACGCCGTGCATCACGTAGAGCTGTCCCGCCGGACCGGTGGCCACCATCGGATCGAACGGCGTCGGGGCCGCGCCCGGGAGTTGGACTGGCACCCAGGTCCGGCCGCCGTCCCGGGAGATGATCGTGGAGACGGCCATGCGAGGGGGACCCGAGAGATCGCCCTGCTGGGATGCGGCGATGACGACGTTCGGGTTGGTCGGACTCACCGCGAGCCACGGCTCGTTGTGGGGGCCGGGAATGGTGCGGAGGTTCGGGCCCACCGTGGCCTGGGCG
>JAEUJH010000002.1 GCA_016794825.1 Gemmatimonadota bacterium | reverse complement strand
CGAACTCGAGCCGTTCGCCCGGGCCGCGGGCCGGTCGCTGTGACGCCGGCGGACGAACTCCCCGCGGGCGCGATCCGGCCGCTGGTCCGCCGCCTGACCGGCGCCGGCGACCCGCTCGCCCTCTACGAGGCGGTGACGGCCACGGATCGGTCCGACACGTTCCTCCTCGAATCCGGCGACCGCGCGACCCGGACCGGGGCACTCAGCCTGATCGGCGTCCGGGCCGCGGTCCGGTTCCGCGCCGGCCCGGATCGGATCGCGGTCACCGCCCTGTCGCCTAACGGCGAGGCCGCCCTCGACTGGCTCGCGGCGCTGGCCCCCGGCGGGTCGCGCACGGGGACCGAGTGGACCGTTCCGGTGCCGGTTGGGGCCGCGATCGAAGATGAACGAACCCGCTTTCGGGCTCCCTCGCCCCTCGATCTGCTCCGGCGGCTCGTCTTCGGACCGACGCTGACCGCGCGGCCCAATCCCTGGTGCCATCTGGCGGCGGGAACGCTCGGCTACGACGCCATCGACTGGTTCGAGCGGCTTCCGGCCGGTCGCCCCGACCCGCTCGACGAGCCGATCATCGAGGTCTGGATTCCCGACCAGCTGATCGTCGTGGATCACGTCCGCGCCAGCACCACCGTGGTGACGACCGTGTGGGGCGGCCCCGGATCGAGTCGGCGCCATCACGACGCGAGTCGGGCCCTGGAGTCGCTGGTCGCCGCCGTCGCGGCCGACCCGCGGGCCGAGCGACCGCCCCGCCCCGCGTCCTTCGAGGCAGGCCCTGAACCCGACGTCGACCAGGACGATGCGAGCTACCAGGCAACGGTGACCGCGCTCCAGGAACGGATCCGGGCGGGCGAGGTGTACCAGATCGTGCCGTCCCGCACCTTCCGGGTGCCGTGCGCCGACTCGCTGGCCGCCTACGCCGCGCTGCGGCGGGCCAACCCGAGTCCCTACCTGTTCTACCTGGCCAGCACCGATCGCGTTCGGTTCGGCGCGTCGCCGGAGACGTTCCTCCGGATCGACGGCGCCACCCGCCGTGCCTCGCTCCTGCCGATCGCCGGAACGGCGCCCCGCGGGCTCGGGCCCGACGGAACGATCGACCCCGACACCGACACACGGATCGAGGTCACCCTGCGGCTCGACCCCAAGGAGCTGGCGGAGCACCTCATGCTGGCGGATCTGGCGCGGAACGATCTGGCCCGCATCGGTGTCCCCGGCACCCGGGTCGTGAGTCGACTGCTCGAGGTCGAGCGCTTCAGCCGGGTGATGCACCTGGTCTCCGAGGTGACCGCCACGGTGGCGCCGGGCATCGATGCGCTCGAAGCGCTGGCCACGGTCATGCCGATCGGCACCTTGGTCGGGGCTCCGAAGGTCCGGGCCGCGGCGCTGCTCCGTGAGGTCGAACCGAGCCGCCGCGGGGGCTACGGGGGCGCCGTCGGCTACCTCCGATCCGACGGCACGCTCGAAACCGCGATCGTGATCCGCGCCGCCGTGGTGGTCGACGGCCAGGCGTCGGTGCGGGCCGGAGCGGGCGTGGTGCTCGACTCGGATCCGGCGCGGGAGGCCGACGAGACC